>NZ_SDIG01000055.1:0-34147 GCF_004122755.1 Streptomyces sp. TM32 | reverse complement strand
CCACGTCGCCGGCCGAGCGGCTGGGGCTGCGCGGCCGCGGTACGGACCGCGTACGCCAAGTCGTCGTCCCGCAGGCGGAGGTGAATCGAAGCGGCTGGTGACGAGCAAGCCGGGGGCTGCCATGCCCCCGGCCCGTGCTCAGGTGAACAACTGCACATGCGCCCCCAGCCACCCGTCGAAGGTGCGCGGAGGGCGCCCGGTGAGCTCGCGCACGGTGGGGAGCGGGACGCCGCCGCGCGCCGGGTCGGGGTCCGACTGGGAGGCGAGGAGCCCGTCGACGTAAGCGGGCGGCAGCCCGGCGTCGGTCATTGCCCGGCGGGCCTGTTCGGGGGGCGCGTCGACGAAGGTGAGGGGGCGGCCGAGGGCGTCGGAGAGGCGGCGGGCCCGCTGGCGGGGTGTCAGTGGCTCGGGGCCGGTGAGCGTGTAGGCGCGGTCGCCGAGGGCGGGGGCGGTCAGCACGCGCAGGGCGACCTCGGCGACGTCGGCGGGGTCCACGACGGCCTGGGGGAGGTCGCCGAAGGGCTGGAAGACGGTGGACCGGTCGGTGATCGACCAGTGCCACTGGAGGGTGTTGGACATGAAGGCGGCCGGCCGCAGGAAGGTACAGCGGGCGCCGGTCGCGCGGTAGGCGTCCTCGGCGGCGGCGTGCGCCGCTCCGTAGGAGTCGTGTACCGGGGGCAGGGCCGCCACCGACGTCACCTTGACCACGTGCCGCACCCCGTGACGCGCGACGGCCTCGGCGATCGCCCGGTCGTGGGCCGCCGACTGAGGTCCGGCCGTCACCACGAAGGCGGCCTCGGCACCGGCCAGCACCTCGTCGGCACAGCCGGGGGCGTCCAGGTCGCCGACGACGGCCTCGACTCCCGTGGCAAGTGGGGCGCTGCTCGGGTCACGGGTCAGGATCCGCGGGCGCGTACCGCGGGCCACGAGACCGGCCACGAGCGGGCGGCCGACGTTCCCGGTGGCTCCGATCACGGCGATCACCGTGCGGCTCCCGCGGGGAGCTCCGGCGGGTGCCAGTCGCCGATCCGGGCGAGTGCCGCCTCCCCCGTCCTCGGGGGCGCCAGGGTCGTCAGGGCGTCACGCATCAGTACCTGCCACCACCGCTCGCGCAGCTTCATGCGGCCCACCCGGCGCGAGGCGGCCACGATCGCCTGGGCGCGGGGGCGCCGGCGCGCGTCGTAGTCGGC
The DNA here is from genome assembly GCF_004122755.1 of Streptomyces sp. TM32. Taxonomy (NCBI): domain Bacteria; kingdom Bacillati; phylum Actinomycetota; class Actinomycetes; order Kitasatosporales; family Streptomycetaceae; genus Streptomyces; species Streptomyces sp. TM32. The sequence continues at coordinate 32,957 of NZ_SDIG01000055.1, read as the reverse complement.
GAGCGCCTCCTCGATGTCCGGGTGGGCGGCCAGCGCGGCGCACAGCACGACGGCGTCCTCCAGGGCCTGGCAGGCGCCCTGTCCGAGGTCGGAGGTCATCGCGTGCGCGGCGTCCCCGAGCAGCGCCGTGCGTCCCGAGACGAACTCCGGGAGGGAGTCGGGGAGTTCGAAGACGTCGTCGTGCCGGACCGCGCCGGGCGGGGTGCGGCCCAGCAGGTCCGGGATGGGCCGGTGCCAGCTGCCGAACCGGCGTACCACCTCGGCGTGTTCGTCCATGTGACGCTCCCCCTGGGGCGTGTTGGCGACGGCGTACCAGTAGACCCGGCCGTCGGCGAGCGGCATCCTGCCGAACTCGTGGCCGCGGCCCCAGGTCGTCCCGCCGGGCTCCGCCCGGTCGATCTCCGCGATCCCCCGCCAGACGCTGTGCCCGCTGTACACCGGGGCCGCCGCGGCCGGCCACATCTGCGCGCGCAGGCGGCTGTTGAGGCCGTCGGCGGCGATCACCACCTGGGCCGGGACACGCACCGGGGCCCCGCCGCGGCGGTAGTGCACCAGTGCGGTGCCGTCACGTTGCCGCGCCACGCCGGTGACCTCGGCGCCGGTCAGGACGTGCCCGGCGGGCACCGCGTCGCGCAGGGCCCGGTGCAGGGCCGGCCGCGGGAGCACGGCGGTGGTCAGCCCGTGGCGGCGTACGAAGGCGGGGTCGGTGGGCGGCATCAGCCGCCGGCCCCCGGGGGTGCGGACCCCCTCCCCGCCCGGCAGCATGGTGGCGGCCAGCTCCCTGACCCGGCCGCCCACGCCGAGCTGGTCCAGCGACCGCTGGGCGTTGGCCAGCAGGGAGATGCCGGCGCCCTCGGTCCGCAGGGCCGCGGCGCGTTCCAGCACCAGCACGGAGAGCCCCACCCGGGTCAGACCGGCCGCCGCGGCCAGGCCGCCGATACCGGCCCCGACCACCACCGCGAAGGGGTGGCCGGGCGCGTCGGCGGCCATCAGATCCGCTCGCCGGGCGCGTCGGGACGTCCGGTGATCAGCAGCGACGCGCCGAACGCGAGCGCGATGACGAGCGCCGCCATCCACAGCGCCGCACGGTAGCCGTCCGCGGAGTGCGCCGCGGCCGGTCCGGCGAGCTGGGCGGCCAGGACGAACCCGAGGGACGAACCCACGCCGTAGGCCGCCGCGTTGACGCCGGGGAGCAGGCTGGGGCTCTGCGGCGCGGCGAGCAGCGCGCTCAGGCCGTTCAGCGGCGTCATGGCCCCCGCGAGGCCGAAGCCGACAAGGACCACCAGCGCCAGCACCAGCCCGCGCGAGGACAGGCCCAGGGCGAGGGCGACCAGCACCGGCACCGTCAGGGCGGTGGCGATGCGCAGGATGCGGCGCCAGCCCACCCGGGCGGCGAGGGTGCCGACGGCGGGCGCCAGGAAGACGTTGACCAGGCACACCGGCACGATGAACAGCAGCGCCGCCTCGGTGGCCGAAAGGCCGTACCCGACGTCGTGGTTCTGGCTGAACACCGGGATCACGAAGTTGATGGTGCTGAGCATGCCCATGGTGACAAGGATCGAGGTGAGCAGGACGGGCCAGGCCTGACGCGACCTCAGGTACTGGGGCGGCAGCAGCGCGTTCGGCCGTCGGCGCTCGATGGCCCAGAACGCCCCCAGGAGCAGCGCGCCGAGCATCAGCATCCCCGCCACGCCGCCCGCCGGGGCGTTCGCGGCCATGCCGATGCCCAGCTCCACACAGGCCAGGGCGAGCGAGAGCACGGTGAGTCCCAGCCAGTCCAGGCGGCCGGTCGCCACCCGGGCCGGCTCCGGTACGGTCCGGCCCACGACGAGCGCGGTGAGCACCCCGAACACGGCCATGACCAGGAACACCGACCGGTAGCCGTACCGGTCGGTGAGCCAGCCGGAGAGCAGGCCGTCCAGCCCGACGATGCCGCCGTTCGCGGCGGTGATCAGGCCCATGGCACGGCCGAACTGGCGGGGCCCCAGGGTCTGTCGCATGACCCGTAGCGCCAGGGGGAACACCGCGGTCGCCGTGGACTGCACGGTCCGGCCCACGACGAACACCGCCATCGTCGGGGCGGCCGCCGCGACGAGCGCCCCGACGACGGCCAGCGCCAGCGCACCGATCATCAGCGCCCGGGTGCGTCCGTAGTCGCTGCAGGCCGCCATGATCACCGAGAGCAGCCCGCCCAGGAGGAAGAACAGGGCCTGGGCGAGGCCCACGGCGGCCGTGTCGGCGTGCAGCCGCCGGGCGATGTCCGGGAGCGCCGGCGTGGGCATGGAGATGCACAACTGGCAGGCGACCGCCGCGAGCACGAGCGCGGCGACGAGGGAGGTCGTGCGAGGGGAGGACGGGCCGGTCACGTCGGGCGACAGGCCGGGGGCAGACGTCTGCTTCATGGCGGACCTCGTGGTGGTGGACGGGCTCAACGGGCGGACGGGCTCAACAGGGAGGCGGAGCGGGTACCGCGGGGCCGGGGGCCGGGCCGCTGTCGAGGACGGCGTCGGCGAAGGCGAGTTCGCACCGGGCGCCGCGCAGGAACCAGTCGGCCGTCTCCGCGGTCTCGGCGGGCGTCGCCGTCGCACCGAAGCGGTCGGCCAGCTCCCGCACCGCGCGCACCGCGTACCGCGCGCCCGCACCGGGCAGGTAGGCCGCCAGCCAGGGCACGTAACGGGAGTTGGGGCGCTGCCGTGCCCGGAGGTCCTCGCAGACCTCCAGGTGGAAGAGCATGAACGGCAGCAGCGCGCCGAGGCCGGCCGCCCAGGACGTGGCGGCGGCCGCGGTCACCGTGGCGCACTGGACGCGGGCGGCGTGCCGGGCGCCGGCCCCCGGATCGGGCCGGCGCACCCCGAGCGCGGGTGCCAGGCCGTCCAGCGCCGCCCGCAGCCGCGGGCCCGAGGCGAGGGTCTCGGCGGCGCAGCGCGCGAGCAGGACGAGGCCGGCGTCGTCCGCGGTGACCGTCGCACACCGGGCGAACGCGCGGCCGTAGCACGGCAGGAGGTGGCCGGTGTCCTGTTCCACGAAGCGCACCAGGGCCTCGCCGGGCAGCGTCCCCCGGCGCAGTCCGGCCCAGAAGGGGTGGTCGAGCACGTCGCGCAGCACCGGGGCGGCCAGCTCGGCGAGGTCGTCGGAGAGCATGGCGGACTACCAGGCCAGGGGGACGGTGCGCGGGCGGGAGAAGGCCAGCCCGCTGCTCCACTCCAGTTCCCCCTCCGGCACCGCCAGGCGCAGTCCGGGCAGCTCGCGCAGCAGCGCCCCGATCCCCGCCGCCAGTTCCATGCGGCCGAGTTGGGCGCCCAGGCAGTGGTGGATGCCGTGGCCGAAGGACAGGTGCGGGTTGGGTGCGCGGTCCAGGTGCAGTGCGCCGGGGTCGGGGAAGACCCCGGGGTCCTGGTTGGCGGCGTTGATCAGCGGGAGGACGGCGTCGCCGGCGGCGATGCGGACCCCGTGGAGCTCGACGTCCTCCAGGGCGATGCGCAGCGCCCCCAGCCCGCCGCCGGCCTGGGAGCGGCGCAGCAGTTCCTCGACGGCAACCGGCAGCAACTCGGGTGCGTCCCTGAGCCGTTCGAGGTCGGCGGGCCGGCGCAGCAGGGTGAGCACCGCGTGCACCAGCCCGGACGTCGTGGCGTGGTAGCCCGCGCCGAGCAGCGTGTAGCCGAAGGCGAGGAGCTCCTCGTCGTCGAGCCGGTCGCCGTCGTCGGCCGCGTTGATCAGGTCCATCAGCACGTCGTCGGTGGGGTCGGCCCGTTTGGCGTCGATCAGCCCGGTGAGGTAGCGGCTCAGCGCGCCGCGTGCCGCCACCACCTCCTCCCGCCGCCCCTTGTCGTAGCTGAGCATCACGTCGGTCCAGGCGCGGAATCGGTCGACGTCCTCGTACGGCACCCCGAGCAGCCGGCAGATGACGGTGATCGGCAGCGGCTGGGCGAGCCCGGCGACGAGGTCGGCCGGGGGCCCGGAGGCGCGCAGGGCCGCGACGAGGTCGTCCGCGAGGGCGCGCACCTCGGTGCCGAGCGCCCTGATCCGGACCGGCGAGAAGGCACCCGAGACGAGCCGGCGCAGCCTGCTGTGCTCCGGCGGGTCCATCACGAAGATCGACTTCGACCCCTCCGCGAGGGGCAGCAGCCGCGGCGCGCCCGGCGCGGTGATGGCCGCACGGCTGAACCGCCGGTCGGCCAGGACCCGGCGGACGTCCTCGTGCCGGGAGACCAGCCACACCAGGTCGCCGGTGGGGATGGCGACCCGGGCGACCGGCTCGTCGCGCAGCAGGGCGGCGTAGCGTTCCGGCGGGTCGAGCGGATCGGCCGGGGTGAACGGGAAGGTCTCGTCGGTGGGCATCGGGCTCTCTTTCCGGGTCGCTTCGTCGCGGCCGGCGCCTGCTCAGACGGGCCGGTACTCCAGCAGGGCCAGGTCACCGGGGGCGGGGTCGTTGGCCGGGGCGAAGCCGGCGGCCGCGGCCAGCCGGTTCCACTCCTCGCGGTCGCGCTCCCGGCCGCCGAGGGCCGCCATCATCTCGATGTCGGTGAGCTTGCCGAGGTCCCACGCCCCGGGTCCGGTCAGCAGCGCGTCGACGATCAGCAGCCGGGCGTCCTTGCGGCTGCCGACGGCCTCCCGGACGCGGGTCAGGATCCGGCGGGCGTCGTGGTCGCTCCAGTTGTGCAGGGTGTGTTTGACGAAGTAGGCGTCGTAGCCGGCGGGGACGGACGCGAAGAAGTCGGTCGGCACCGCGGACGCCCGGTCGGCCACCCCGCGGCGCTCGAACTCCTCCTTCGCCTCGGCGACGACCTGCGGCTGGTCGCAGACGGCTCCCGTCACACCCGGGTGGCGGGCGAGGACCTCGGCGAGGAACTGCCCGCGGCCGCCGCCGACGTCGGCGATCCGGCGGAAGCGGGAGAAGTCGAACCGCTCGAAGATCCGGTCGGTGCCCGGGTAGTGGTTCTGCACCATGGCCCGGTCGAAGAGTGCGGCGGAGCCCGGGTGCGCCCGCAGATGGTCGAAGAACGTCTCGCCGAAGGCGTCCTCGAAGGCCGGCGCGCCGGTGCGCACGGTGTGCAGCAGGTTCTCGTAGGGCCGCCACATCATCGGGTCACTGGCGAACAGGAACATGTCGCGCACGCTCCCCTCGACCCCGGTGCGCAGCCCCTGCCCGGCGGCGGTGAGGGCGAAGGCACGCTCCGGCGACTCCGCCAGGACGCCGGTGGCCGCCGCGCAGCGCAGCACCCGGTACAGGACGTCGGCGTCCGCGCCGGTCCGCTGTGCCAGGTCGGTCGCGGTGCGGGGCCCTTCGGCCAGCAGATCCGGGATGCCCAGCTGCACCAACGGCCGCAGCGCGCCGATCGTCCACTTCCCCACGAACAGCCCGATCACCCGCTGGGCAGGGGGGAGGTCGACCGGAAACCACGACAGGACCCCGGTCACCTCACCGTCGTCCTCCGCACTGCTCATGGTGTCTCCTCTCCGGCCGCGATCACGGCTCAGGTGAACCGTGCGGGCATGTGTCGGAAGCTGTTCATGAAGTTCGTGATGCTGCGCACCGGGGTGCCGGTGAGTGCGAGGTGGGGCAGCCGGTCGATCAGGGCCGCCAGCAGCAGCCGCAGTTCCAGCGTGGCCAGCCCGCGGCCGATGCAGACGTGTGGTCCGCCGCCGCCGAAGGAGACGTGCGGGTTGGGCTGCCGGCCGACGTCGAACCGTTCGGGGTGCTCGAAGGCGGACTCGTCGCGGTTGGCGGAGGTGTACCAGAGCACCACCCGCTCCCCGGCGCGGACCGGCGTCCCGGCGATCTCGGTGTCCCGGGCCACCTGGCGGGCGAAGTGCGTCGCGGGGGTGACCCAGCGGATGATCTCCTCGACGGCGAGCGGGATCAGGGTGCGGTCGGCGCGCAGGGCCGCCAGTTGCCCGGGGTGGTCGAGCAGCGCGAGCACGCCGCCGGTGACCGAGCAGTACGTCGTCTCGCTGCCCGCCCCCATGAGGGTGGTGGCGAACAGGGCGATCTCCCGCGGCTCCAGCCGGCCGGTGGTGTCGTTGCCGGCCGCGAGCAGCACCGAGAACAGGTCGTCGGCCGGTGCGGCGCGGCGGCGCCCGAGCAGCTCCTCGAAGTACGCCATCAGGTTCCCGAACGCGGCCACCGCCTTCTCGGGGGTGCTGTGGTGATAGCCCGGGTCGCCGAGGTTGACGGTGTGCCGGGTCCATTCGACGACTTGGGCGCGTTCGTCGGGCGGCACCCCGATCAGTTCGGTCAGCACCTCCAGCGGGAGCTGCATCGCGACGTCCTCGGCCAGGTCGAACTCCCCGGCGGCGGCGCAGTCGTCGAGGATCCGGTCCACGATCGCCGCGACCGGTTTCTCCAGCGCGGCCAGGCGGGCGGGGGTGAACCCCTTGAAGGCGAGCTTGCGCAGGCGGGTGTGTTCGGGGGCGTCCAGGAACGAGATCAGCGGCAGGCCGGTGCTGTCCTGGCGCACCGAGGTCATCGTGCTCGGGCCGGAACGGAAGGTGTCGTGGTCCCGCGAGGCCCGCACCACATCGGCGTGGCGCACCAGGTACCAGAACGGGTAGCCCTCGGCGTCGTGCGCCCGGGTGAGTCCCGGGCGGTCGCGCAGGTGGCGGAAGTAGTCGTGGGGGACGCCGCCGGCGAAGGCCCGCGCGTCCATGAGGTCCCTTTCCTGCATGGTCTCTGCACTCTCCGCGGCGCCGGGACTGCCGCCGTGGTCCACTGACTATGGCGTGGCGGAGGGGAGTTGCTGCTCCCGTCCGCCGGACGCCCGGTGCCGCCGACCCCCGGTGGCCGGCGGCCGCGGGGTCAGCCCGCCTTGTGGCAGACGACGAGGGTGTCGTAGTCGCCGAGCGGCCGGTCGGTGACCGAGACGAACCCCGCCGAGCGGGCGTGGTCGCGCAGTTCGGCGACGGTGTACTCGCTCCCGCCCTCGGTGACCAGCAGCATGTCGAGGCTGATGACCAGGTTCTCCACGTGGCGTGGGTCCTCGTCGAGCATCCGGTCGTAGACGAGCAGCTCGCCGCCGGGGCGGACGCTGCGGAACGCCTTGTGCACCAGGAGCCGCCGCTGCTCGGCGCTCCAGTCGTGCAGGGCGTGGCCGATGACGACGAGGTCCGCCTCGGGCAGCTCCTCGGTGAAGAAGTCGCCGGGGTGGAAGGTGACCTTGCCGGTCATCCCGAGCTCGGCCATCTTCTCGTCGAACAGCGGGGCCATCTGCGGGAGGTCGAAGACCCGCCCGGTCAGCCCGGGGTGGGCGGCCACGATCCGGGCGGCCATGTTGCCGCGGCAGCCCCCGACGTCGAGGACGCTTCGACAGCGGTCCCATCCGTCGTAGGCCGCCAGCAGCTGCGGGGCCAGGACGTGGGTGAGCGCATCCATCATGTTGACGAACTGGCCCAGCAGGCGGGGGTCTTCGATCATGGTGAAGAAGTCGCCCCCGGCCTGCGGCTTGCCGGTGCGCAGCGCCTCGGTGAGCCGGCCCCACGCCGGGTAGAGGTTGCGGTTGGACCGCTCCAGGAAGCCGCCGACGTACAGCGGTTCCCCCCGTACGAGGTAGCTGCGCGCGCCCGGCGCGTTGCGGTAGCGGTCCCCGTCCCGCTCCAACAGGTCGAGCCCCACCAGGAGTTGGAGCCAGTCGCGCAGCCCCCGGCCGTGCAGGCCGAGCGCGGCGCCGATCTCCTGCGGAGTCCTGGCCTCGTCCCGCAGGGTGCTGAACAGATCCAGTTCCACGGCGCTCAGCAGCGCCTTGGCGTCGCAGAAGGCATTGGCCAACCGCAGGATGCCGGCCGGCGTGGAGGTCCCCGCGCCGTCGTGGGCAGCGATGCCCGTCATCCGCCTCACTCCTTCCCACCGCGGCCTGGCGGGACCGCCACGCCGGTGCAGGCACGACGCTGGCAGCGTGCTGTGGAACTCCGCTCGAAGGCCGCTGGAGGGCCGGGGAACCGACGGCTCCTGCTCGGGACGCCACCGTTTCTCAAGTACCGGGAGACGGGCGTGGGCTTCGATGGGCCGGCTAGGCACACCCGAACTCGTCGAGGGATCTGGCATGGACGACATGACAATTCCGGTGCTGGTCGTGGGCGGCGGGCCCGTCGGCCTGTCCACCGCGATGTTCCTGGGCCGCCACGGCGTGCCCACCGTGCTCGTCGAGAAGCGCGAGGCCACGTCGCTGCTGCCCCGGGCGCCGGGCCTGCAGGCGCGGACCATGGAGCTGTTCCGCGCGGCGGGGTGCGGCAAGGAGGTGCGTGCCCTGGAGAAGGGCGACTCGCACCCGTACTTCGAGGGCGGCATCATCCAGACCTCCACCTTCGCGCGGATCGACGAGGCGGTCACCCTGGAGGCGCCGTCGCTGGACGGCCCGCTGGTCAGCCCGGAACGGGTGATGGGCTGCGGGCAGGACCGCTACGAGAAGGTGCTCGTCGCCCAGGCCGGGGAATCCGGCTGCGACGTGCGGTTCGGCACCCGGCTGACGTCGCTGACCCAGGACGAGGACGGCGTGACGGCCGTGGTGCGCGGCCCGGACGGTGCGCCGTACACGATCCGCGCGCAGTACCTCGTGGCCGCCGACGGCGCGAGCAGCTTCGTCCGCCGCGAGCTGGGGGTGGAGCGCTCCGGGCGCGGCACCGTCTTCCATGCGCTGAGCATCTACTTCCGCGCGCCGGAGCTGGAGGGGCTGCTGAAGGGGCGCACGTTCATCCTCTGTTACGCGACGGCCGCCCGCGGCTCGCTGATGAGCCTGTCCCGGCTGCACGGCTGCGACCCGTGGCTGGCGACCCCGCTGTACTTCCCGGAGAAGGGCGAGACACCGGAGGACTTCACCGACGACCGCTGTGTGGACATCATCCGGACCGCGGCCGGGCGCGACGACCTCGACGTCGAGATCGTGTGGAAGGTGCCGTGGCAGGGCGCGCAGCTGGTGGCCGAACACTTCCGCATCCAGCGGGTGTTCCTCGCCGGCGACGCGGCACACGTCCATCCGCCGGCGGGCGGCTTCGGCGCCAACACCGGTATCCACGACGCGCACAACCTCGCGTGGAAGCTGGCCGGCGTGCTGCACGGGTGGGCGGGCCCGGACCTGCTGGACACCTACGAGGCCGAACGGCACCGGGTCGGCGAGGCGATGGCCGAACAGGCCATGATCCGCAACCGCATCCGCCACGGGTACGCCGACGACGCGACCCGGGCCGCCATGGTCGACGACATCATCATCACCCTCGGCTACCGCTACCACTCCACGGCCGTCCCCGGCGGCGACGCGCACGCACCCGTCCTGTCCCCCCGGCTCGACCTGACCGGCCGGCCCGGTACCCGCGCGCCGCACGTGTGGCTCGACCGGGACGGCGAACGGATCTCCACCATCGACCTGTTCTGGGACCGCTATGTGCTGCTGACCGGGGCGCGGGGCGGCCGGTGGGCCGAGGCCGCGGAACGCGCCGCCAAGCAGCTCGGCGTGCCGCTGCGCGTCCATGTGGTGGCCGGGACCGGTGACCTGCGCCCGCTCGACCGGCCCTGGGCGGCCGCGTACGGGGTGACGGACGGCGGGGCGGTGCTGGTGCGGCCGGACGCCTGCGTGGCCTGGCGGGCCGCGGAACCGGTGGACGATCCCGACACCGAGCTGGGCGGCGCGCTGGCGCGGGCCGCCGGTTTCCCCGAGCCGGCCGGGGAGGCGCGATGAGCGAGGCGTTCGGTCCCGGCTCGCTGCTGGAGACGGCGATGTCCTTCCAGCGCGCGAAGCTCGTGCTGACCGGTCTGGAGCTCGGCCTCTTCGAGCTGCTGGCCGACGGGCCCGCCGCGGAGGACACCATCGGGGAACGGCTCGGTCTGCACCCCCGCGGCACGGGCGACTTCCTCGCCGCGCTGGCCGAGGCGGGGGTGCTGGCCCGTGAGGGGAGCCGCTACCGCAACGGCGAGGCGGCGGCGCGGTTCCTGGTCCGCGGCGAACCGGGCTTCCTGGGCGGCTTCCTGCACCTCGCCGACGAGGTGATGTACCCGGCGTGGGGGCGCCTCGCCACCGCGCTGCGCACCGGCGAGCCGCAGGCCGCGACGTACTCCCGGCCCGACATGTTCGCGGAACTGTACGAGGACGACGCCAAGCGGTCGGCCTTCGTGCGCATGGCGGAGGACGCCAGCCGGCCGCTGATCCCGGCGCTGGCCAAGGCCTTCGACTGGGCCGCGCGCGGTGCGGTGCTGGAACTGGGCGGCTGCCGGGGGAACGTGGCGGCCGGGCTGGTCGCGGCGCATCCGCACCTGGACGCGACCGTGCTGGATCTGCCGCAGCTCAGGCCGGAGTTCGACGCCCACATGCGCGCCCTGGGCACGACGGGAAAGGTGCGGTTCCACGGGGCCGACTTCTTCACCGACGGCCTGCCCGAGGCCGAGGTGGTCATGATCGGGCACTGTCTGGTCGACTGGACCGACGACCAGCGCCGGGCCCTGATCGCCCGCGTCCTTCCCGCGGTGCGGCCCGGGGGCGCCTTCCTCATCTGGGACCCGATGATCGTCCCCGGTGACGAGAGCTGCCTGCGGAACCTGGTCCGCAGCCTCAACATGCAGCTGATGACGCCGCACGGGGCGAACTACCGGGTCGACGAGCTCACCGGCTGGCTGCGGGAGGCGGGGTTCGGCGAGGTCCGGCACGACCCGCTGGGCCAGGACGTGACCCTGGTGACGGCGGTCCGGCCGGTCCGCGGGCCCCGGTGACGCCGGGCCGGTGAGCGCGCCGTCCGTCCCTCGCCGTCGCCCCGGCCGGTGGCGAGGGACGGACGGCTGTCCCGGCCGGCAGGGGGGCGAGGGCAGGCCGCCGGCCGTACCACCCGGGTCGCGGGGTGGCACGGCCGGCGGCCCGTCAGAGCAGGGCGAGCCCGGCGGCGTTGAGGGCGGCTGCCACGACGGCCAGTGCCGTGCGCGCCAGGTGCCAGCGCCGCCACAACGGGCGGGGGTCGCGCCAGTCCGGGGGGATCGCCCCGGGGTCGATCCCCTTCACCCGGCGGTTGATCGGCACGTTCCCGAAGTGCGACACCACCGACACCAGCAGCAGGAGCACCGCGGCGACGGCGAACACCGGCCGCCCCGGCCCGCCGGCCGGCGTCGCCGCGAGGGCGGTGTCGGCGGCGAACGAGCCCAGGACGACCACCGGCATCGTCGGGTCCCAGTGGCGTCCGAGGAGTTGGTGCGCATGGACGTAGCGGTCCGGCGGCATGGCGCGGAGCGCCGGCAGCACGCTCAGCGCCACCGCGAACAGCACCCCGGCGACCAGACCGCTGGTCACGCACACCCCCGCGGCGAGGACGGCGGGCCCCTTCACCGCACCGCTCCGGCCACCAGGTCCACCTGCTCCGGGCCTGCCGAGCAGGGGAACAGGACGACCTCGTCGCACCCGGCGTCGGCATACTCCGCCAGGTCGTCGCGCAGCCGGTGCCCGTCGGTGACGGCCCGCGAGGCCGCCTGCCGGGCCTTCGTGCCGATGTACGCGTAGTAGGAGTGCAGGTAATCCTCCGCGTGCCGCCGCCCGTCCGGGCCGAGGGAGACGTAGCACAGCGACACCACCCGAGGGGGCTCGGTCCGCCCCTCGTCCGCCCACGCCTGCCGGGCCCGGTCGACCAGCTCGCGGTAGGCGGTGCCCGAACTGCCCCCGGAGATCCAGCCGGAGCCGTACCGGGCGGCCCTGCGCATCGCCGCCGGGGAGTGCCCGCCGAACAGCAGCGGCGGCCCTCCGGGGCGCACCGGCCGGGGGCCGACACCCGCCGCCGGACCCTCCCCCGCCCACACCGCCCGCAGTTCCCGCACGAGGGTGTCCATGCGCCGCCCGCGTTCCGCGAACGGGACGCCGGCGGCGACGAAGTCGTCCTCCCGGTCGCCCACCGCCAGGCCCACCACCAGGCGGCCCCCGCTGAGCCGGTCCACCGTCGCCAACTGCTTGGCGAGCGGGGCCGCGCTCCCCCGGCAGGAGCCCAGCAGCACGGTGCTGGCCAGCCGGATGCGGGTGGTCACGGCCGCGGCGGCGGCAAGGACGACGAGCGGCTCGTAGCCGTCGTGGACGAGCCGGTCCACGGCGCACAGGCTGGTGAAGCCGGCCCGGTCGGCACGGCGGGCGCAGTCCAGCAGCGCCGGGCCGGTGAGACCGGGCACGGTCGTCGGCAGTCCGAACGAGACGTCCACGCGCCCCTCACCTCCCGGCGGTCCGGTGGCCCACCACCAGCGTGTTGCCGAGGCCGGCGGGGCGTACGGAGACGTCGCAGAAGCCCGCCTCCGTCAGCCAGCCGGCGCACTGCTGCGGCGGGTAGCCGGCGCCGGCCGGCGACATCACCAGCATGTGGAGGCTGCCGATGAGGGACAGCGGGTCCGGGTCCGCGGGGTCCGGCATCGGGTCGTAGACCACCAGGGCGCCGCCGGGGCCGAGCGCCCGGTACGCCGAGCGCACCAGCGCGATGCGCTGTTCCGGCGAGAAGTCGGCCAGCACGTGCCCGATGACCAGCACGTCGCCGGGCGGCAGCCGGTCGGTGAAGAAGTCGCCGCCGACGAAGGAGACGCGGTCGCCGACGCCGGTCCGCGCGGCGTGCTCGGCGACGTCGGGGGCGTTCTGCGGGCGGTCGAAGACCACCCCGCGCAGATGCGGATGCGCGCGCAGCAGCAGCGACACGAGGTTGCCGCGGGCCCCGCCGACATCGGTGACGGAGGTGTGGCGGCTCCAGTCCAGCGCCTCGGCGATGTCGGGCGCCAGCGGGGCGCTGAGCGAGTCCATCATGCCGTGGTACATCCGGCGCCGTTCGGGGTGGGCCAGCATCTCCTCGAAGTCGCCGGTGTTCTGCGGCGCCCCGGTGCGCAGGGCGGACGTCAGTCCTCCCCAGGCGGGGTAGAGGACGGCGTTGGCGCCCTCCAGGAAGCCCGCGTCGTAGTGCGGGCCGCGCACCAGGTGCCGCTGGGCGACCGGGGCGTTGCGGTAGCCGTCGCCGGCCCGCTCCAGCAGGCCGAACGCGGTCAGCGCGGCGAGGAAGTCGTCGAGTCCGCGGCCGTGCAGCGCCAGCTCCTTGGCCAACTGCTCCGGGGTGCGCGGGCCGTCGGCGAGGACGGTGAACACGCCCAACTCCAGTGCCGAGAGCACGATCTTGGCCGTCGCGAACCCCATCCCGAGTCCGGTGACCGCCTCCCACTGCGGCGCGTCGGTGCGGTGCCGGGTCGTCATCGGTTCTCCTTCGACGGGGGCGGGACTTCCGCGACGGCGGCGGCGTCGGCGTCGGCGTGGCCGGCCGCGAGGGCCGATCCGAAGCGGGTGACGGCCTCGTGCCCGAGGGGCAGTTCCATCTGGTAGGCGGCGGCCTGGTCCAGGGCGAGTGCCAGGTCCTTGTGCATCAGGGCGGTACGGAACGCGGCCGGCCGGTAGACCCGGCGCCGCATGAACTCGGCGCGGAACCCCAGGACGGGTGAGTGCCAGCCGCTGTGGAGCACGACGTCCAGCAGCAGTTCGCGGTCGAGCCCGGCCGCCTCGGCGAAGGCGGCGGCCTCCGCCAGCCCCGCGGTCTGGATGCCGAGGAGAAGATTGAGGGCCAGCTTCAGGGCGCTCGCCCGGCCCGCCCCACCCAGGTAGCGGACTTCCTGGGAGAGCGCGGACAGCACCTCGTCCACCGCGTCCAGGGCCGCCCGGTCCCCCGAGACGAAGATCCGCAGCGTTCCCTCGGCCGCCATGGCGGGGTTGCCCATGACGCAGGTCTCCAGGCGGCGGACGCCGGAGGCGGCGAGCCGGGTGGCGGTGGTGCGCGCGTAGGACGGGGAGACCGTGGTCGTGTCGATCAGTACGGTTCCGGGCCGCAGCCGCCATACCAGGTCGCCGAACAGCACCTCCTCCACGGCCGGTTCGTCCGCCAGGCTGAGCAGCACCGTGTCGGCACCGGCGGCGGCCTCCACGGCGGTGGACGCGACGACCGCGCCCGCCCGTTCCAGGGGTTCGGCCCGCTCCCGGGTGCGGTTGAACACCGTCACCGCGTACCCGGCGCCGAGCAGCGCCCGGGCCATCCCGCCGCCCATACCGCCCAGGCCGATCACGGCCACCGGTCCCGTCATGCCGCCGGCTCCCCGTTCGGGTGGGTGTCCACGGTCAGCTGCGCGATGCGGCGCATGGTCGCGTCACGGAAGTAGCCGGTGAAGCCCTCGGTGGTGGACGTGTCGCGGGGGTGGGCGAGGAAGGGCGCCAGCCGCTCCTCGATGAGGTGGACGCCGCGCTGGGCGGCCATGTGGCGGGCGATGGCCTGGAAGTCGCCCTCGTAGTGGATGACCCGCACCAGCACGTCGTCCCTGAGGAAGACCGCGGTGCCCAGCAGCCGGCCGGCGGGCGCGCCCCGCGCGTCGCGGAAGTCCGGGGTGTCCACGCGCTCGAAGCCGGCGAAGACCTCGGCGATCTCGTCCTCGTGGCCGGGCTTGACCCGGTAGGTGATGGCCGCGTACGGCATCAGATGCCTCCGTCGACGTTGAGGGTGACGCCGGTGATGTAGCGCGAGGTGTCACCGGCCAGGAAGAGGACCGCGCCGGCGACGTCCTCGGGGCGGCAGATCCGGCCGAGCGCCGTCATGCCGACGATGCGTTCCACGGCGGCCGGCGGCAGGCCGGCCCCCGGCTCGGTTTCGGTGAGGCCCGGGGCCACGGTGTTGACGCGGATCCCGCGCGGGCCCACCTCCTTGCACAGGGCGCGGGTGAACCCGATCAGGGCGGCCTTCGAGGCGGTGTAGTGCACGCCGTTGGACCGGCCCCGCAGCGCGACGGAGGAGCCGACGTTGACGATCGCGGCCCCGTCGGCGAGCAGTCCGAGCGCGGCCCGGGTGACCAGGTACGGCGCCGTCACGTTGTGGTCGAACATCCGCCGCCACTCGGCCTGCTCGATGTCCTCGAAGGGCACGGGGCCGTCCACGCCCACGTTGTTGACCAGCACGTCGAGCCCGCCCAGGGCGTCCCGGCAGCCGTCGGCCAGCCGCGCCACATCGGACGCGTCGGTCACGTCGCACTGCAGGACCTCGGCGGTCCGGCCGAGCTCCTTCAGCTCCCGGCGCAGGCCTTCGGCGGCGTCGTCCGGTGTGCGGTGGCAGGTGACCACCCGGGCGCCGGCCCGAGCGAGGGCGAGGACCGTGCAGCGCCCGATCCCCCGGGTTCCTCCGGTGACCAGTACGCGTTTCCCGGCCAGGTTCTGATCCACGTCTGTACCTCCTGGGCACCGTTCGCGGCGGTCGCCGCTCGGTCGGACGGTCGGTGGGCGGCGCCTCCCGCGGGCCGCCCGTGCCCTCGCGGCACACGCGGACGTTCGCGGGGCGTCCGCCCCGGGGGCCGCGCCCACTGCGGCGCGCGGCGGGGGCCGCTCAGGCGCGTCGCAGCGACAACTGCGGCCGGTAGGACAGGTAGAGGCCGCTGACGGCCCGGTCCGGGCTGATCGGGGCGACCTTCAGTTCGTGCTCCTTGTTGAGGTTGGCCAGCGGGTTGGGGTCGCCGCTCTCCGCCCCGCCGAGGTGCTGGCGCACCCGCCGGTAGACGTCCTCGGCGTCCTTCAGGTCGGCGATCCCGGTGATGATGTGGTCGAAGGACGCCTGGAGGTCGAGGGCGTCGCGGTCCTCGGCCGACAGCCGCTGGGCGTTGTAGAAGTGGTACTCCTTGCCGCGGTAGCTCTCGTAGAAGACCGACACCAGGACCAGCAGCCGCTCGTAGGCGGACCGGTAGACCCCGTCGAAGAAGGCCCAGGCCTCGCTCTCCTCGACCTCGCCGCGCAGCACCGAGCCGATCGACGCGGCGGCGAGCATGGCGCTGTAGGTGGCCAGGTGCACCCCGGTGGAGAGCAGCGGGTCGAGGAAGCACGCGGCGTCCCCGCAGAGCAGGTAGCCGGGGCCGTGGAAGATCTCGCTGGTGTAGGAGTAGTCCTGCTCGGTCTTGAAGTCGCTCACCCGCTCCGCGTCCGCCAGCAGTTCCTGCACGAGGGGGCACTGGCGCAGCGCGTCGTCGTAGACGGCCTCGATGCCGCCCTGTTCGCTGCGGCGCCGGTTGAAGGTGTCACGGCCGGTGACGAGTCCGACGCTGGTGGTCCCGTCGTGCAGGGGGATCGCCCAGAACCACCCCTCGGGGACGGACGCCACGGTGATCGAGCCCGCCGGGCCCCGGTCCAGGGACTTGGCGTTCTTCCAGTACGACCAGGTGGCGACGTTGCGGAAGACGCTGTGGAACGTCCGTGCCTTGAGGTATTTGGTCGCCATGACGCCGCGCCGCCCCGATGCGTCGATCAGGTGGTCGAAGGTGAGGCGGCCGGTCGTGTCGTCCCCGGCCCACCGCGCCGCCACCGGCCGGTCGCCCTCGAACTCGATCTCCTTGACCGTGACGCCCTCGTGCACGTCCACGCCCAGCTCACGGCTGTGGTCGAGCAGCAGCTTGTCGAAGTCGGCCCGGGTGACCTGCCAGGCGTTGGCACCGTCGTCGCCCAGTTCCGTGAACCGGACCTCCCACTCGTCCGGGCCCCAGCTGAAGTAGGCGCCGCCTTTCGGCTGGAACCCGAAGGCCTCGACCTTGTCCCAGACCCCGAGCAGTTCGAAGATCGGACGGCAGGACGGCAGGATCGACTCGCCGATGTGGTACCGCGGGAAGGTCTCCCGCTCCAGCAGGGTGACCTGCACGCCCTGACGTGCGAGCAGACCGGCGGCCGTCGATCCGGCGGGGCCGCCTCCGATGACCAGAACCTGCGTCCCTGCGCGCATGTGCGTCTCCCCTTCCGAGGCTGTGTGCGTCCGGATGAGAACGTTCCAGGCCCGGGTCGAAGGCCGCTGGAGTGGTGGTCGTGGCACCGGCGGAGGGCCGGTGGGACCGCCCTCCGTCGGTGCGCGGTCAGGCCGAACGGGCCGCGGTCCGGGCCAGTTCGAACGTGGGCAGCACGCGGGCCCCGTCGTCCGGCGGCGCCGGGTAGGCGGCGTCCTCGGGCCGGTTGGTCAGACTGGACGCCACGGTGCGGAACGGGCCCCGGATCGAGTAGAGGAACATCCCGCCGATGTCCTCGGCCTCCGCCAGCTGGAACTCCACCAGGTCCTCCAGCAGCAGTTCGGCCTCGGACTCGTCCACGCCGAGCAGCGCGGCCGCGCCGGCGACCGACACCCCGGACTCGGTGCTCGCGGCCACCAGGCGGAAGGCGGCCTGTTGGGCACCGGACAGCAGGCGGAACGAGCGCCCCACGCTGTCGGCGAGGCGCGGCGCGTCCCGGCCGGCCGGCGGGATCCGCCGCACGTCGCCGTCGGCGAGGTTCAGCAGCTTGCCGATGGGCCAGTGGGGGCGCCGCTGCAGGAGGCTGGCGGCCGCGCGCAGGGCCAGCGGCAGGCCCCCCGAGAGCTTGACCAGCTCCCCCAGTCCCGCGAGGTCCGCCTGGAGCCGGTCGTCGCCGAGCACGTCGCTGAGCAGGCACCGGCAGATCTCGTCCGCCAGCGGGGCGGTACGCGTGGTGATCACCATCGCGGGATGGGACAGCAGACGGCGACTGGAGGCGATCATGGCCGATCCGGTGCCCGGCAACAGGGCGTCCAGCTGGTGGGTTTCGACGACGTCGTCCAGGACCACGAGCAGCCTGCGCTGCGCCGTCCAGGTGCGGAAGGCCGCCTGCATCTCCTGTGCGGACGCCCCCCGGAGGGCCCGGCTCAGGCCCAGCGCGCGCAGGAAGTCGGCGAGGACCTCGTCGGTCGGCACGAGCGAAGCGTCGTCCCGCTGGAGCCGGGCGAAGAGCACGCCGTCGGGGAACGCCTCCCGTACCCGGTGGGCGGCGTGGACGGCGAACACCGACTTGCCGGAACCGGGCGGGCCGACGGCCAGGGCGACGACCGAGGTGGGCCGGCGCCCGGTGTCGGTCAGCGTGCGCCGCACCGCTTCGAGCGCGTCCTCGCGGCCGAGCAAGTGGTCGGTCTCCAGCGGGAGTTGGTTGGGCTGCTGGTGGGTGGCGGTGACCACCAGCGTGCCGGTGGCGTCGGCCGGCGCGTCGAGGCTGGGGTCCGCGGTCAGCATGGCCTGGTGGAGGCGCCGCAGCTCCGCGGACGGCTCCAGCCCGAGTTCGGCGGCGAGCGCCGTACGGGCCCGCTGGTACGCCTGGAGGGCCTCCGCGCGCCGACCGGCCCGGTAGAGCCCCAGCATGAGTTTCGCCTGAAATCCCTCGTGCGTGGGTTGTTGCGCGACCAAGGTGGTGAGTTCACCTATCAGGTCTATATGACGGCCGAGTTGTAAGTCGGCCTCTAATCGGTGACCGAGCGCAAGCTTTCGCAATTCTTCAAGGCGCACCATATGCGCGTGCAGCAACGGCCCGGGGCTCACCGCTCCGAATGCCCGGGAGGTCCACAGATCGAGCGCCTGCCGAAGGACGAGGGAAGCCCGCTCGAAATTCCCGGCCATCAGCTGTTCACGTCCCAGCGCGGCCAGCTTCTCGAACTCCACGGCGTCGAGAGCATCGTCCGGAAGGGTCAGCATGTACCCACCGGGCGTCGTGCGAAGCGTCACTTTCACGCCAGTCCCGCAGGCATCGCCGGTGGCCGCCTCCGACCAGTTCAGATGCTTGCGCAACTGGTAAATGTAGGTCTGAAGGGTGGTGACGGCACTCAGGGGCGGCCTGTCGTCCCACAGTTCCTCGATGAGTTGGTCGGTATGCACCGCCCGGTTCGCCTCCACTGCGAGGAGCGCGAACACCCGGCGCAGCTTGGGGGCGGCGGGCGTCACTCGCACCCCGGACCGCAGGACCTCGAACTCCCCTAGCACCTTGACATGCATACAAGCTCCCCCTTGTTGGATCCAGCCGGTGACGAAAACGGATTCGCAGCCGGTCGCGACAGCTGTCGCGATCGGCCCCTGGCGCGATCGAAGGTGAGTGCAGCCGACACCCTCCCAGCCTCGGTTCATGTCCAACCAGACTCTCGGGTGTGTCCCGCTAGAAAGCCATGGACCTGTTTAACGGCACGACATCGAATTCCGCTAGAGCATCGCTGAGCAGCGCGTCGCAAATGGGTCGAGTCTTTTTGTGTACGACCGGCGTGGCACGGAAATCGCCTGGTGACTGCGGTGGCCCCACCGGGTCGATCAGCCTTGATAGTCGCCGGGTCGACTAGTAGTCTGACGACTATTCATCACCAGCGGGCCGGTCGCGGCCCGCGTTCGTCGTCGGCGGAAAGCGCCGACCGGTCGAGGGGTTACCGAATGGATCTGGGACTCACGGACAAGCGGGTGCTGATCACGGGGGGCACGAGGGGTATCGGCCGCGCGACCGCCCGGTTATACGCCCAGGAGGGCGCCCGGGTGGCCATCACCTACAACTCCTCCGCGGACGCCGCCCACAAGCTCGTCGAGGAACTGGGCGGACCGGACCGGGCGATGGCCGTGCCCTACGAACTGCGCGACCCGGCCTCGATCGTCTCCGCCGTCGACACGGTGCGGGACACATTCGGCGGCATAG
Organism: Streptomyces sp. TM32; assembly: GCF_004122755.1. Classification (NCBI taxonomy): domain Bacteria; kingdom Bacillati; phylum Actinomycetota; class Actinomycetes; order Kitasatosporales; family Streptomycetaceae; genus Streptomyces; species Streptomyces sp. TM32. The sequence continues at coordinate 13,533 of NZ_SDIG01000055.1, read as the reverse complement.
ACGTCCTGGTCGCCAACGCCCTCTGGTTCACCTGGGGCGACCCGGGCGAGGACGACGCCTTCGAGGACCTCGATCCGGAGAAGTGGACGCGGCGCTTTCGGGCCAACACCGAAGGCCACATGCTGACGGCCCAGCGGGTCGTCAAGGACATGCGGGCCAACGGATGGGGGCGGGTGGTCCTGCTCTCCTCGATCACGGCGCAGTACGGCATGTGGCGCTCGGAGATCTACAGCAGCTCGAAGGCGGCGTTGCACGGCTTCGCCAAGGGCCTGATGTGGAGTCAGCACGGCGTACTGGTCAACGTCGTGGCCCCCGGCGCCACGCGGACCGAATTCATGGAGCAACTCCTGGAGGACCCGGACACGCGGGAGATGGTGGAGAAGGAGATCGAGCGGACCCCCAGCGGACGGATCAGCGAGCCCGAGGACATCGCGAAGCTGATCCTCTTCCTCGGCTCGGGGGCCAACGGCAACATCAACGGCGAGATCATCCACACCGCCGGCGGCCGCTGAACCACGCACGGAGCCGAGGGACGCGACACGGTGGCGTCCCTCGGCTCGGGTCGTGCGGTGTACCGGCCGTCAGGCGATGGCCCGGAAGAGGGCGACGTTCCCCCGCACCACGACCCGCGAGAACGGGAAGTGCGCGGCGAGCGCCCGGGCGAGACCGTCCGGACCGTCACCCTGGTTCTGGAAGTTGCCGCGCCGGTGCTGCTCCACGAGCAGCCGCCGGGTCAGCGCGTTCATCCGCACCCCCTCGGCGAGCACGGTCGACCCGAACAGCGTGCCGCCCGGCCGCAGCACCCGGGCCACCTCCGCGAAGGACTTCCCCTTGGCGTCCCAGCCGCCGGGGACGGTGTGCAGCACCAGGCTCATGGCGACCGAGTCGAACGCGCCGTCCGGCAGCGGCAGGGGTTCGAGCAGGTTGGCCCGGCAGGTCCGGGGCCGGTAGCGGGCCAGGCGGTGCGCCGACATCTCCAGGCACTCCTGGCTCAGGTCGAGCAGGGTGATCTCGGGCGGCGGGCCGGTGAAGCCGCACCGGTCCAGGAAGTAGCCGGTACCCGGTCCGATGTCGAGGTGGCGAGCACCGGTGGCGCGCCGGTAGAGCCGCAGCATGTCGCCGCGCGGGCAGCGCCACACCAGCGAGCAGAACAGCCCCAGCACCACGGCGTCGTACACCGCCAACCGCCGCCGGGTGTACGCCTCCTGCGCGTGCCGGGTCCGCGGGTCACACGCGCCGGGGTCGGACAGGTCGGGGGCGGTCCGGTCGGGGACGGACAGGTCGGGGACCGGCGCCCCGAAATCGAATGCCTTGGAATCGAATTTCTTGGATTCGGATGCCTCGGAACCGGATGCCTCGGAATCGGATGCGTCGGAATCGGATGCGTCGGATGGCACAACCGCACCTCCCATGCAGTTCGGCCGCAGCGGCAACCGGCCGGAGCGACCGGCCGGACGGCTCACCTCGCCCGGTGGGCCACGAGCAGGGTGTCGTCCCCGGCCAGTGGCCGGTGCGTGACCTCCGTGAAGCCGGCGTCCTCGAACCACCGGGCGCCCTCCGACGGCGTGTACTCACTGCCGCCCGGGGTGCAGAGCATCATATTGAGGCTGACCAGCAGGGAGTTGGTCTTCGCGCGGCGCTCCTCGTCGATCATCGTGTCGTAGGCGAGCGCGTAACCGCCCGGTGCCACCGCGTCGAAGGCCCGCCCGGCGAGCTGCCGCCGCTGCTCGACGTCCCAGTCGTGCAGGACGTGCCCGAACACCACGACCTCGGACTCGGGCAGCGGATCGCGGAAGAAGTCCCCCGGCCGGAACGCCACCCGCCCGGTGAGGCCGAGTTCCGCCATGTGCTCGGTGAAGACGGGCTCCACCGCGGGCAGGTCGAAGACCGTCGCCTCCAGATGCGGGTACGCCCGCACCAGCTCGGCGAGCACGTTGCCGCGCGCTCCGCCGACGTCCGTGACACGCTTGACCGTTCCCCAGTCGAAGGCGTCCACCAGCGCCCGGCCGCTGGGGCCGTTGAGTGCGTCCATCCCGCCGTAGTAGGCGCGCCACTCCTGACGGCTGCGGTGCTGACGGACGAACATCCCGGCTCCCGGACGCGCCCCGTTCTGCGGCTCGCCGGTGAGCAGCCCCTCGCCCACCCGCGACCAGCGGGCATCGGCCTGCTGGAGGAACCGGCCCAGGTAGGCGGCCTTCTCACCGTCCAGGAACCGCGCGGCCAGCGGCGCGGTGCGGTAGGCCCCGTCCGCCCGCTCCAGCAGCCCCACGGACACCAGGGAATCCAGGAAGTCGGCTGCGCCGCGCCGGCCGATGCCGAACCGGTCGCACACCCCGGCCGGTGTCATCGCGGTGTGCAGCAGCGCGGTGAACAGGCCCAGTTCGACCGCGAACAGGACCGTGCGCCACTTGTAGAAATCGGCCGCCATCTGCAGCAACGGCTCGGCCGTCGCACCGGCCTGTGCACCCTTCGTCATACGCCCGTCTCCTTCGGCAGTGTCTGACGGTGCTCGCCAGGACGCTACGGCGCGGCACTCGACGGCAGCTATACGACCGCTCGATACGGCCCCCAGGGGACCGACGCGGGCCGAAGGCGGGAGCGGGCCAGAGGCGGGAGTGCCCCCCCTTCACGAGCCCCCGGCCCGTTCCTGTTCCTGTTCTTGTTCCTGTTCCTGTTCCTGTTCCTGTTCCTGTTCCTGCAGTACCGGCTCCCGGTCGCCCGGCCTGACGAAGCACCGCAGGAGCGGCCCGGTCATCACCGTCGTGACGACGGCCATGACGACCATCTCCGAGTAGAGCCCGCCGTCCAGCAGTCCGATCTGCAACCCCACGCTCAGCGCGATGAGTTCGGTCAGCCCGCGGGTGTTCATCAGCGTGGCCAGCACCGCGGAGCGGCGGGCCGGCAGCCCCTGGGACCGGGCGCCGAGCCAGGTACCCGCGAACTTCCCGGTGACCGCGACGGCCAGGATGAGACCGAGGTCCCACAGCCCCGACGCACCGATCCGGGAGAGATCGACGTTGAGCCCGGCGACGATGAAGTAGACCGGCAGCAGCAGTGTCGTCGTGAACTGCACCCGAGGCAGGAGGGCGTCCTTCAAGCCGGTGCCTTCCCCACGGGGCATGACGAGGCCGAACAGAAACGCTCCGAGCACGAAGTGGAGCCCGAGCGCCTGGGTCACCGCGGCCGACAACAGCAAGCCGGTGAGTACGAGGGCGAGACTTCCCGCCGACGCCGCGCCGTCGGGGACCCCGCCGCGCAGCGCCCGCTCCAGCAGCGGCCGGCCACGGGTGACCAGCACCAGGGCGTAGGGGACGATCAGCAGCACCCACCAGGGACTTTGTCCCCCCGTCCCGGTGAGCACCTGGACGGCGGCCAGCGCCGTCCAGGCGACGAGGTCGCACACGGCCGCCGACGACAGTGCGATCGTCCCCAGCCAGGTGCCGCTCATGCGCCGGTCGGTCAGGATGCGCGCCAGCACCGGAAAGGCGGTGACCGACACGGCCACCGCGATGAACAGGACGAAGCCGGCCCGGCTTGCGGGGTGCCGCTCGCGAAGCAGGTGGAGCGCGAGCAGCGCGCCGAGGGCGAACGGCACGGCGGCGGAGCCGAGGACGGTTCCGACGGCGATCCGTCCGCAGCCCCGGAGCCTGCCGAAGTCGACCTCGTACCCCACCACGAACATGAAGAGCACCAGCCCGAGGTTGGCCAGCGCACTCAGATTGGGCCGGATGTCCACGGGGAACAGCGCGTGCGCGAGCGCCCCGTGGAACAGCGTGGGGCCCAGTAAGAGTCCCCCGACGATCTCACCGATGACGGCCGGCTGGCCGAGCCGGTGAGCGATCCGGCCGGCCACCCGGGCCATCACAAGGATCAGGGAGAGATCCGCGAAGAGTATTGCCGCGTTGAGTTCGGTCACCGGTCGCCACCTCGCGCTTCGGTCCGCATCCCGTCCGGACGACGGCGACGCCCTGTCGCATGAAGCGCCGCGCCCCGTCTGGCAGCCGCTCCGGACGCCTCCGCTCGCGACATCCTCGGGCACGGCACAGCGATCGGCCTCGAAGTTCACTGAAATCCAGGGCTGTTGGTCCACTCGGCCGGACCGGTCCGGTGTGGTCCCGGCCGGTGCGGTTGGGTCCGGTGCGGTGGTGTTGCGGCCCGGTGCGGTGGTGTTGCGGCCCGGTGCGGCGTTGGTCCAGCCCGGTACGGTCCGCCCCGGGCGGCGACGGACGGCGAAACTGACCGAACTGACCTTGCTGACCACCGTCTGCTCTTCACCCCGCCCCCGCTCCTGCACTCTCATGGGTAGAGCACCCACCGGTGCGCCGGCGACCATCTGGGGGGACCTGATGCTGGACAAGAGTTACGTCGTGCCCTGGGGAAAGCGGGGCGTACTGCCCGCCGACACCGAGGCAGCCGTACTGGCCGAGCTCATCCACGAGAGCACCCCGCTGCCGACGGGCGTGCGACGGGAACGGTTCGAGCGCTCCTTCGCCGAGTCAGTGGGCAGCAGGCATGCCCTTTCGGTGACCAGCGGAACGGTCGCCCTGCAACTGGCCGTCCGGATGCTCGGACTGACCCCCGGCGACGAGGTGATCGCCACCCCGCAGACCCATCAGGCCACCGTCCAGCCGCTGTTCGACTACGACGTACGGGTCCGGTTCTGCGATGTCGACCCCGCCACCCTCACCCTCGACCCGGCCGTGCTGGAGTCGCTGATCACCCCGCGCACCAAAGCCCTGCTGCTGGTGCACTACGGCGGCTGCCCCGCCGAAATGGACACGATCATGGCGCTGGCACGCCGCCACGGCTTTCTGGTGCTGGAGGACTGCGCCCATGCGCTGGGCACCCGCTACCGCGGACGCAGCGCCGGGTCACTGGCGGACATCGCCACCTTCAGCCTCCGCAATGCCCGGAACACCAGGCTGCTCGGCAAGGGCGGTGTGATCACCTGCGACCGGGACGACTGGGCCGAGCGTCTGCACCGGCTGCGCGCCGAGGACACCGACGCGCGCAGCGCGCACCTGCGGCCGGACCACACGGCGGCGCCGAACCCCGCACTGTGGACCCCGCACACCGTCCCGCTCCAGCGCGGACCCGCACGGCGGCCCGGCGGCGCCGCGACGATGCCGGACATGGTCGCGGCCCTCGGCCAGGCCCAGCTCACCCGGCTTCCCGCCACCACCGCCCGACGGCGCGCGCTCGCGGCCCGGCTGGACGAGGTACTCGCCCGCTACCCCTTCATGACCCCGCAGTCGACGCCCGCGCACAGCGCGCACTCCTACCACCTCTACACCTGCTTCACCGACCACCAGGAACTGCGCGACCGGCTCGTACTGAGCCTGGACCGCAGAGGCGTGGAGATCCAGCTCCGCTACTTCCCCCAGCATCTGCTGCCGCAGTGGCGCCACCGGGGCCATCTGCGCGGCGAGTGCCCGGTCGCCGAACGCAGCTGGTTCGAGCAGCACCTCAACCTCCCCTGCCATCCCCTGCTGACTACCCATCAGGAGGACTACCTCATCGAGGCCTTGGACGAATCCCTGACCGAACTGAACGGCGGCACCCCGGCTCCCCTCCCGGTACCGGCTACGGCCTGCGGGCGGTAACCGCTGGCCGGCGCGGGCGGCCGGCGTCCGGCCGGCGCCCGGAAGCCGGTAGCTGATCCCCCGCATGGCTTCTACGACCCTGCCGCGCCCTCGGAGTACTTCTTGATGAGCTCGTAGGAGCGAATGCGGTCGCCGAGGTCGTAGACGGGTGTGGTCAGCATCAGTTCGTCCGCTCCGGTCTCGCCGGCCAGGTGCGCAAGCCGTCGGACGACGGTCTCGGGTGTCCCGACGGCCTGCTGTGCACGGAACCCGGCCAGCGCCCGTCGCTCCGCGGCCGTGAACTGGTGGGCGGCCGCGGCCGCGGGGGTGGGGAACGGGATCTCACTCAGGCCTTTGAGGAGCCCGGCTTTGACGACCTCCATCGGCCCGACCCGCCACGCGGCTTCTTCTTCCGTCTCGGCACACACCGCCTCCACACACACCAGCACCCGAGGCCGCTCGCACCAACGGGACGGGGTGAAGTCGGCCCGGTAACGCTCCACCGCCGCAAGCGTGTTGTCCGGCCTGATGTGGTGCGCGAGGGCGATCGGCAGGCCACGTCGTGCGGCGAGAGCGGCACCCGCGGGGCTGGACGACAACAGCCACGGCTCCGGCAGCGGGTCGAGGGCGACTTCGTCGACCAGAAAGGACAGGATCGCGGCCACGTCCCCGTCGTATTCCGCGTCCGTCGTCGGTCCGGCCCCGCGGCGCAGCGCTCGTGCGGTGGCCTCGTCGAAGGTGCCCGGGCCACGACCGATACCCAGATCGATGCGGCGCCCGTGCAGTCCGGCCAGCGTTCCGAACTGCTCCGCCAGCATGAGGGGCGCGTGGTTGGGTGCCAGTACACCGCCCGAACCGAGCCGGATGGCCGAGGTCGAGGCGGCCGCGTGCGCGATCAGCACGACCGGTGGAAACGCCCCGATGGCGGGCGAGTGGTGATGCTCGGCGTACCAGACCCGGTGGTAACCCAGCCGTTCCAGTCCCTGCGCGAAGGCGGCGGTGTCGCGCAGGGTCTCCACGGCACGCGTGCCCGTTTGGACCATCGCGACTTCCAGCGCTGAAAGAGGTACATCGATCATGCCGTCAGCATAAGGATCGACGTTCGACAAGCGCGCCGCACTCGCCCTGTTCCCGGCCACAAAGACCAGGCTGCCGCCGCGAGTTGGCCGACGCGATCACCCGACCGGTGTCCACGGCTCTAGAAGCCTCCGTCCGGCCGATCAGGTGCGCCATGGGTGTGCGTAGCCTTCCCGTAGCGGGCCGCCCAGCAGGTCGAGCACCTGCTCGGCAGCGTCCGCCAACGGGGCGGGGTCGGCGCGTTCGGCCACCGCCTGATGGCCGTCCAACAGGGTCTTGCCCCGCACCGGGTCTGCGCTCAGCAGCCTGCGGGGCAGCCATTTGCCGATGCCCGTCCAGGCGTTGTGGTAGGCCGTGAGAAGGTGTGTCGCCTCGCGCAGAGTGGAGTCGGCGAGGGCGAGCTGTTCGTACCGACGGGTCGGCGGGGTGTCGACCAAGTCGTCCATGAAGCAGGTGAGCCCATAGCGGGACCGTTCCCGTTCTGCTGGGGTGAGCGGGGGCGGCCCGGCCGCGAGCACGGCTCGGGCCCGTTCGCACGTACGGGACAGATGGCCGTGGGGGTCCATCAAGGGCAGCCCCTGGTCATAGATGAACAGGACCGTGCCACGACGGCGGGCTCTGTCCCACTCGAAGAATTCCGGCACGTCCGCGAGCGTGTTCAGGAACAACTCGGCCAGGCGGCCCTCGTGGCGTATCACCTCACGACGACTGGCGTCCGAGTCCGGCAGGAGGACGGCCACGTCGAGATCGCTCCTCGGGGTGGCTCGCCCCTGGGCAGCCGAGCCGCCCAGCATGGCACCCAGCGCATGGGGGAAGAGGGTGGTGACCAGGCGCAGAGCTTGGGTGGCAGGGATTTCCTGATCATTCATGGGCACTCATCGTGGCAGGTGCGCCCCCAGCGCGACGTAACCCACCACGTGACTCGTCGTCCTTTCACGATTTACCACCTTCGCGTCTCTCAGCCGAGGATGAGCGGGAGCTTCGCGGCAACATCGCCCAGCGCGTCCTTCTCCTCCTCGGTCGGCGTACGACGTCCGGTGCCGATCATCAGCGCGTCCGTGTCGGAGAGCCAGGCGGGAAACGGGGTCCCGGCGATCTTCTCCAGCGACGCGCGTGCCGCCGCGAGGGTCTCGGCGGGCGGCTCGGGGGCCGACGGCAGCTGCGCGATCAGGTCGAGGTGGTGCAGGGTCCATTCGAGCACGTACGCGGACAGGTAGTCGCCGGCGGTCAGCACCTCGTCGCGGGTGCTGACGCGGACGGAGGGATCGGCGAGTTCGGCGGCGCGGCCCGCGGCGGAACCGACGTCGTCGAGGTGGAGCTTGAGCCACCGCGGCTCGCCGTATGCGGCGGCGAGCCGCGGAATCAGCGCATCCAGGGGGTCCTCGCCCGTCGGGGGTTCGACGAGCTCCCAGTAGGTGACCGCGTCCACGGTCGGTTCGGTTTCGGCGGGCGTGACCAGGGTGATCAAGACATCCTGGGCGTCGATGACCAGGTGGCACACCAGGTCCCGCACGAGCCAGCCGGTACAACCGGACGGCCGCTCGAAGTCCTCGTCCGGGATGTCGGCGACCGTCGTGCGCAACGCCGTCCAAGCACGTGAGAAGAGATCCACTGCGGCACGGTAGTGCTGGAATGGAACGACGGACAAGCGCATTTGGGTGGTCGGCTCGCGACCCGGGCCGACGGTTCCGCGGATCCGGGCAGCCGGTTCGCTTGCCCAGACGACTGGTTCGCCTGGCCAGACGGCCGGTTTCCGTACGCGGAAAACCGGTTCACCCACCGAGGCGGCCGTTCATCCACCGAGGCGGCCGGTTCACGTACCGGGGCGGTCGGTCTCGGCCGGCAGACCCTACCTCAGCAGTGTCGTCCGGTCCCCGTGCCGTGACGTGGCGGCGGAACCGCGTCCCCCACCATCGCTCACCCCGCCCCCGCCGAAGCCGAGCGCATCGGTCGGTGGTCGGCCCGTCCCTTCTCGTAGACCGTCAGGCCCCGGGCCAGATGAAGCGGTACCAGGAGGAGTTCCACGATGAGGGCCTTCCAGGCGTAGACGAGGTTGACGGCCTTGGTCGCGTAGACACAGGGGATGTTCAACAGCACTCCCGGCAGCGGGAGTTTGCGGCGGCGGGCAGCGTAGAGGAGGGGTGGTGTCGTCAGCAGGAGTTCGGCGCCGGCCCACCAGAGGAAGGCGAGTGCGGGTGGCTGGTCGGAGGTCGCGGCGATGACGAACGGGGTCGCCCACCACAGCGGTGCGGTGAGGATCTCCAGGAGGGCCAGCAGTACCCAGACCGCCAGCAGGGGTTTGTGGACGATCAGGCGACCGAGGTGGAGCCGGACGTTCTGACAGAAGCCGGCCATCCAACGCCAGACCTGTTTGCGCAGGTAGGTGAGGTCTTCCGGGTCGGCGGCGAGGGCTACGGCGTCGGAGACGTAGACCGCGCGTCTGCCCGCGATCTGCTGGGACCACGTGAAGTCCATGTCCTCGACGATGGTGCGTTCAGGGAAGCCGCCGAAGGCCATCAGATCGTCGCGCCGGAAGACGGAACAGCAACCCGAGCAGACCATGGGGCTGTTGGCGCGGGCCTGGATGGGGCGGTGCCAGTGGAAGCCGAAGAGATACTCGGTGGAGCGTCCGCGCTCCCAGAGCGTACGGGTATGGCGGGTGCGGACGGTGCCTGCCGCGACGGCGACACCGGGGTCCTCGAAGACGGGAACGACGGTCTCGATGTAGTCCGGCGCGAGGACGGTGTCCGCGTCGACGGCCAGTACGAGGTCGGTGGCGCAATGGGGCAGGGCGAAGTTCTGTGCCTTGGCCTTGCTGCCCAGATTGCGCGGCGGGCGCAGTACGGTCACGCCGTGTGCGGCCGCCACCTCGCCCGTACGGTCCGTGGAGGCGTCGTCCACGACCAGGATCCGGTCAGGCCGGACGGTTTGCCGGGCGAGGGACTCCAGCGTGGCCGGCAGCCCCTCCTCCTCGTTGTGAGCGGGCACGATGACGGTGATGGTGTGCAACTCGATCTCCCCCTGTCTTGCGGATCGCGCCGGCTACGACCATGACCAGTCCGATCACGCCGTAGACAATGGTGCTGATGCCGATGAACGGCAGTCCTCCGTGCATGTCACCGACGGTAGTGACATGACGCGACGGATGGTTCCGGAGGCTTCCTCCTGTGGATAACTCGGCGGCGGAAACGTCGGGTTGGGGGAAGGGAATCGTCAATGGATCGGTTTGCCGCCGGGCCCGCCCCGGACACGACGACGCCGGCCGTCGCGCCCCGTGGGGGCGGGCGCGACGGCCGGCGCGTGGAGCTGAGGCGGCGAGGTGGTTACTCGACGACCTTCAGCAGCTTGTTGGGCGTGCCCTTTGTCGGGTTCGTGATCTTGTCGGTGGTGGCGCCGTCGGTCAGGGCCTTCTCCACGTCCGCCGGCTTGGCGTCCTTGTGACCGGCCAGGTAGACCGCGGCGGCGCCGACGACATGCGGGGTCGCCATGGAGGTGCCGGAGATGGTCTTCGTGGCGTCGTCGCCGGTGTTCCAGTCCGAGGTGATGTCGGAACCGGGCGCGTAAAGGTCCACCGCGCTGCCGAAGTTGGAGAAGTCGGACTGCTGGTCGTCCTTGGTGCTGGAGGCCACGGTGATGGCTTCCTTCACCCGCGCCGGAGAACTCTGGCCCGCGTCGGCGTGCTCGTTGCCCGCCGCGACACCGAAGGTGACACCGGCGTCGATGGCCTTCTTCACGGCCGTGTCCAGCGCCTCGTCCACGCCGCCGCCGAGCGACATGTTGGCGACCGACGGACCCTTGTGGTTCTTGGTGACCCAGTCGATGCCCGCGACGACCTGCTCGGTGGTGCCGGAGCCCTGACCGTCGAGGACCTTGACGGCAACGACCTTGGCCTTCTTGGCGACACCGTGCTCGGTACCGGCGATGGTGCCCGCGACGTGCGTGCCGTGCCCGTTGTCGTCCTCGGCCTTGTCGCTCTTGTCGATGGCGTTGAAGCCGTACGACGCACGGCCGCCGAAGTCCTTGTGGCTGATGTGGATGCCGGTGTCGATGACGTACGCGGTGACGCCCGCACCCGCGCTGTCCGGGTAGTTGTACTTCTTGTCGCCCTTGGCGTCCGCCTGGTCGATGCGGTCCAGGCCCCACGACGGCGGGTTGGCCTGGCTGCCGTCGATGTGGAACTTCTTGTTCTGTACGACCTTGTCGACGGCCGGGTCGGCGGCGAGGCGCTTGGCCTCCTCGTCGCTCAGTCCGGTCGTGGAGAAGCCGTCGATGGCGGAGGAAAAGCTCCGCTTGACCTTGCCACCGTACTTGGCGGCGAGGTCGCCGCTCTCCGCAGTACGGATCGACTTCTTCAGCATGACGATGTAGCTGCCGTTGACGGCGCCCTTGGCCTCGGCTCCGTAGATCTTTCCTTCAGCAGCAGGGGACGCCCCCGCGGTGACCGCGGTGACGGTTGCGATACCAGTGGCGGCTACCGCGGCGCTTATCGCCGTGATGAGCCGCTTCTTGCTGGAACGCTTGTGAGCCATTGCGAGGGTTCTCCTCGTTCGTGGTGTGGGGGGAAAGCGTTGCGCAATAGCCCGAGGAGACCGGAAGATCTGCGTCGGACTGGCACGAAACCCTGTCTGATTGATCAGTCCGATTTCAAGGCCAGTCCAGCCGTGTGAGATAAGCAACAACCTGCCCCAAAAGGGAAAGGTTTCAGAAGTGGTCAAAAGGCCCAAGGAGTTGAAGCCGAGCGACTCAACTCCGTTTACATGAATGCAATGGAAGTAGTTGAACGCGACGCGAACGGCACCTGGGGCGGCTGGAGTTGGCACCCAGAAGGCTGGTGCCCGGAGCGACGCGTCCGTCAGCGTTGGTAGGTAGCGGGCCTGCGCCCAATTGCCGCGCTCCTCCCGGTCCACCCACTCCACATGGCTGCGGATGTGGATTGCCGGCCGGAATATCGGGGGGATTCCCGGGCGGATTGCCGACCGGATCACCGGCCGGACTCCGGGTGGATTGCCGGGGGATCCGCCCGCCCGGCAGCTCTCCGGAGCCACCGGGAGGACCTGCGACACTGGTCGCGTTCCCGCACCGCAGGAGGCATCCGATGACCGCACCGAGCCCCGTCGCCTTCACGGAGGCGCGCGCCCGGGACGTACTGGCCGCGGCCGGACGGCCCGACGCGGCGGCCGACGCCGAGCTGCTCGCGCTCGGCGAGAACGCTGTCTTCGCGCTCGGTGACCACGGGACGGTCGTGCGGGTGGGCCGCAGCGCCGAACTCCTGGAGCGGGCCGAGCGGGAACTGGGCGTGGCGCAGTGGCTGGCGGCCGAGGGCGTACCGGCCGTACGGGCCGCGGAGCCGGTGGCCACCCTCGTCGACGGGCATCCCGTCACCTACTGGCAGCGGCTGCCGGCGGCCGTCCGCCCCGCCTCGCCCGTCGATCTGGCCGCGCTGCTGAAGCTGGTCCACTCGCTGCCGGAGCCGCCGTTCGCGCTCCCCCGGCGCGCACTGCTCGGTGGTGTCGAGCGCTGGCTGCGGCTGGCCGGGGATGCCGTGTCGGCCGCGGACGCGGAGTATCTGCGCGGGCGGCGGGACGCCTTCGAGGCCGCCGCCTCGGCCCTGGAGCCGCGGCTTCCCCGGGGGCCCATCCACGGCGATGCGCTGCCCCGTAATGTGCACATCGGGCCCGACGGACCGGTGCTGGTCGACCTGGAGACCTTCTCCTGCGATCTGCGGGAACACGACCTGGTCGTGATGGCGCTGAGCCGGGACCGCTACGGCCTGTCCCCGGAGGCCTACGACAGCTTTGTGTCCGCCTACGGCTGGGACGTACGGGACTGGGAGGGCTGCGCCGTGCTGCGCGGGGCGCGGGAGACGGCGAGCTGCGCCTGGGTGTCCCAGCACGCGCCCGGCAACCCCGCGGCACTCACAGAATTCCGGCGCCGGATCGCCTCGTTGCGCGACAAGGACGCGACCGTCCGGTGGTACCCCTTCTGATTCCGAGCCGGGCGGCCCGGGCAGCCGGCGCTCCCGGCCGGGCGAACGCCCTGGCAGCCGCGGCGGCGCTCAGACGCCGAACCGGTAAACGGAATCAGCAGACGCCGACCTGGTACGGAATCAGCGGCCAGGCCGGCTCGACTATCGCCCCCGGATCTCCGGTGCGCCGCAAATACTCCTGGAACGAGGCGGCTTGTTCGGCGGCCGCCTGCTCCTGAAGGGCGTGCAGCGCCCGGGGGGACGGGAGGGCGACGGCCGGATACTTCTCCCCGATGCGCCGGGCGACCCCGGCCGCCGCGGCGGCGTCGGCACCCGCTTCGTGGGCACCGTCGAGCCGGACGCCGTAGTGACCGCAGAGCGCCTGCAGGGCGCGCTTCCCCTTGCGGTAGCGGTCGACGTGTTTGTCCAGGACGAGGGGGTCGATGACCGGCGCGGGGGGATGCCCGAGCCGTTCGGTCAGGGTCCGCAGGCCGTGCCGCCGGCACTCGCGGTCCAGCAGCGAGAGGTCATAGCGGGCATTCATCACCACCAGCGGGATGTCCGCGCGCAGGGCCTCGGCCAGCGCCTCGGTGATTTCCGCTATGGCGTCCACCGGCGGACGTCCATGCGCTTGGACATATGCGGTCGAAATGCCGTGAATGGCCGCGGCTTCCTCGGGAATCGGCACACCCGGATCGAGCAGCCAGGTCAGCTTCTCGGCGGCCCGGCCGTCCCCCTCCAGCCGGATCAGGGCGGCGGTGACGATGCGGTCCTGCTCGACGTCGGTGCCTGTGGTCTCCAGGTCGAAGCTGACCAGCAGCTCCTGATGCCAGCTCATTAGAGGACCATCCTTTCTGCAGCCCTTTTGGGTAGGGTTGTGACCTCTCGGTCCCAGTGGGTGCATGGCCT
>NZ_SDIG01000054.1:0-34476 GCF_004122755.1 Streptomyces sp. TM32 | reverse complement strand
GCGTGGGGGTACCTCCCACGCCCTTCAGGCAGTGGGGGAGCCACGGCGCGCGCACCGCGAAGCGGGCGACAAACGGCGAGAGACTCGCACGGCGGGAAAGCCGACAACGTACGGCGCGCCGCAAAGCGCAACGGACAGCGCACCGCGAAGCGGGCGACAAACGGCGAGAGACTCGCACGGCGGGAAAGACAAAAACGTGGGAAGCAGAGGAACGCTCATGGGACGTTCTCCGGCTGGAAAGATCCCCTTGGTCCCCTCCACGCACGGTGCGCCGAGAACAGCCGTATGCGTGTCGCCCTCGTCACCGAATCCTTCCCGCCCGATGTCAACGGCGTAGCCCACTGCGCCCTGGAAACCGCCCGGCACCTCGTTCGGCGCGGTCATGATCCGCTCGTCATCGCACCGCTCGGTGGCGCGGCGCCGGCCTCCGGTACCCAGGAGAGCCCCTGCCCCGTGGTCCGCGTGCCCTCGGTGCCGCTGCCGGGCTATCCGCAGGTGCGGATCGCGCTCCCCGGGCGGCGGCTGTCCGCCGCGCTCGCCGGGCACCGCCCCGACCTGGTGCACCTCGCCAGTCCCTTCGTCCTCGGCGCCCGCGCGATGGCGGCGGCCACCCGGCAGCGGGTGCCCGCGATCGCCGTCTACCAGACCGACCTGGGCCGTTATGCCCGTACCTACCTCGGCGGCGGTGCGGCCACGGCCTGGCGGCGCATCAAGGCGGTGCATGCCGCCGCCGACCGCACCCTGGCGCCGTCCAGTGCCGCCCTGCTGGATCTGACCGAGCACGGTGTGCCGCGGGTGCATCTGTGGCCGCGCGGTGTCGACTCCGAACGGTTCCACCCCGGGCGGCGTGACGCGGTGCTGCGCAGCTCGCTGGCCGCGGGGCGGGAGCTGCTGGTGGGGTACGTGGGCCGGCTGGCGCCGGAGAAGGACGTCCGGTTGCTGGCCGAGACCTCGCGGATGCCGGGCGTGCGCACCGTCGTCATCGGGGACGGCCCCAGCGCCGCCGGGCTGCGGGCCGCGCTGCCGGAGGTCCGCTTCATGGGCCGCCGCACCGGCGACGAACTCGCCCGTCTTTACGCCTCGTTGGATGTTTTCGTGCATACCGGTCCGTATGAGACCTTCTGCCAGACCGTGCAGGAGGCGATGGCCTCGGGTGTGCCGGTGGTGGCGCCGCGGGCGGGCGGCCCGCTCGACCTGGTGGACCACGGCCGTACGGGGCTGCTGGTGACACCGGGCGACGGCGCCGCCTTCCGGGACGCGGTGCGCTTCCTGGCGGGCAGCGCCGAGCTGCGCGCCCGGTACGGCGCCACGGCCCGTGGCGCGGTCGCGCAGCGCACCTGGGAGGCGGTGGGCGACCAGCTGCTGGCCCACTACGAGGCCGTGCTGAGCGACCGGACGGTGGTGGCGGCATGACCGCGCGGCACGACTCAGGGACGGGCCTGCGCATCGTCCGGATCGCCAACTTCGTCACCCCGGCCTCCGGCGGACTGCGCACCGCACTGCGCGAACTCGGCGCGGGCTACCGGGCCGCCGGCCACGAGCCGGTGCTCATCGTGCCCGGACCGCCGCGGCCGGACGGGACGGGCACGCCGGCCCGGATCCACGACGAGGACACCGCACAGGGACGGGTGATCACCCTGCCGGGGCCGGAACTGCCGGGCAGCGGCGGCTACCGCATGCTCACCGACCGCCCCCGGTTGCAGCGGCTGCTGGCCGCGCTGGCTCCCGACCGGCTGGAGGTCTCCGACCGTACGACGCTGCGCTGGACCGGAGAGTGGGCGCGCCGGGCCCGGGTGCCGGCGATGATGGTCTCGCACGAGAGCGTGGACGGGGTGCTGCGTACCTGGGGCGTCCCGCAGCCGCTCGCCCGCGCCGCCGCGGACCGGCTCAACACCCGTACGGCGCACGCCTACAGCCGGGTGGTGTGCACCACCGAGTGGGCGGCGGCGGAGTTCACCCGGGTCGGCGCGCGGAACGTGGTGCGCGCACCGCTCGGTGTCGATCTCGACGCCTGGCACCCGGACTGCCGCAGCGCCGCGCTGCGCCGGCGCACCGCGGGCCGGGCGGAGGTCCTGCTGCTGCTCTGCTCCCGGCTGTCACAGGAGAAGCGGCCGGGACGGGCCCTGGACGCCCTGGCCCAGCTGCGCCGACGCGGGGTCGACGCGGCCCTGGTGGTGGTCGGTGACGGCCCGCTGCGCACCCGCCTGGAGGGCCGGGCACGGGACGAGCGGCTGCCCGCGGCGTTCCTCGGGCACCTCGCCGACCGGTCCCGCCTCGCCGCGCTCCAGGCCGCCGCCGATGTCGCGCTGGCGCCCGGACCGGCCGAGACGTTCGGCCTGGCCGCCCTGGAGGCGCTCGCCTGCGGCACGCCGGTGGTCGCCAGCGCGGCCTCGGCGCTGGCCGGCCTCGTCGGCAACGGCGGCGACACGGCCCTCGACGACGGGCCCTCGTACGCCGATGCCGTCCAGCGGGTGCTGGCCCGGCCCGAGCCGGCCCGGCGCGCGGCCGCCCGCCGGCGGGCCGAGGGCTACGGCTGGCAGCCCGCCGTCGACGCCTTCCTGGCCGCGCACGACGCGCCCGCCCCGCTGGCCCGTCCCCTCGCCGCCGCGGCCTCGCCGTACCCGGCCGGTCCGAGGGGCGGGTGGTGAAGGTGAGGTTGCAGGGGACGGCGGTCGGTGAGCGCTTTCCGGTCCCGGCCCGTTTCGTCGCGCTCGGTGACTCGCTGACCGAAGGCCTCGGCGACCCCGTGGCGGGCGGCGGCTGGCGCGGCTGGGCCGCCCTGCTCGCCGGGGCGCTGGGGGAGCGGCCGGGCGGTGTGGAGCTGGTGAACCTGGCGTGCAGCGGCGCACAGACGGCGGACGTGGCCGAGCGGCAGCTGCCCCTGGCACGGGAGCTGCGTCCGCGGTTCGCCTCACTGATCGTCGGGGCGAACGACACCCTGCGCGCCGCCTTCGCCATCGAGCGGGTCACGGCCGCGCTGGACCGGGCGCACGGCGCGCTGAGCGCCGACGGGGCCGTGGTGCTGACGGCCTGTCTGCCCGACCCCGGCCGGATGCTGGGGCTGCCCGGGCCGCTGGCCCGTCCGCTCGCCCGCCGGATGCAGGCGGTCAACACCGTGGTCCACGCGGTGTCCGCCCGCTACCAGGGCGTGCATCTGCACCTCGCCGACCACCCCTGGGTCGCCGAGCGCGCCTCCTGGAGCGTGGACCGGCTGCACCCCAGCGAGCGCGGCCACCGGCTGCTGGCCCGCGGCTTCCATACGGCGCTCACCGCCGCCGGCCTGCCCGTCGGGCCGCCGCCCGCGCTCGCCCTCGACGGCCCGCCGCCGACCCGCGCCGGATCGGCCGTGTGGATGGCGACCCGCGGCACCCGCTGGGTCGCCGACCGGTGCACGGACCTGCTGCCCGGCCTGCTCGCCCTGGCCCTGAAGGAGTGCCGGCACGGTGTGGCCGGCTCCGGCCGGCTGCTGGACGCCGCGGCCGAGCGCGCCACCCGTACCGCGCTCGCCGCCCTGACCGAGCCGGGCGGCGCCGCAACGACCGAGCCGGGCGGCGCGCTGTGGAAAACCGCCGGGACGGTGAAGGGCGCTGCGACAATGGCGGGATGACCGGGCGCTGGGAGTTCTGGATCGACCGCGGTGGCACGTTCACGGACGTCGTCGGCAGGCGGCCGGACGGGCGGCTGGTCACCGGCAAGCTGCTCTCGCACCACCCCGAGCGCTATCGGGACGCCGCGGTGGCCGGCATCCGGATGATGCTGGGGCTCGGCCCGGACGAACCGGTGCCCGCCGAGCGGGTCGCCGTCGTCAAGATGGGCACCACCGTCGCCACCAACGCCCTGCTGGAGCGCAAGGGCGAGCCGACCGTCCTGCTGACCACCGAAGGCTTCCGGGACGCACTGCGGATCGCCTACCAGAACCGGCCGCGGATCTTCGACCGGCACATCGTGCTGCCCGAGGCGCTCTACGACCGGGTGATCGAGGTACCGGAGCGGATCGGCGCACACGGCGAGCTCGTCCGGCCGCTGGACGCCGAGCCCGTCCGCCGGGCGCTGATCCGGGCCCGTGCGGACGGCCTGCGCAGCGCCGCCGTCGTGCTGCTGCACGGCTACCGCCACACCGACCACGAGCGGGCCGTCGCCGAGCTGGCCAGGCGCGCGGGCTTTGCGCAGGTCAGCTGCTCGCACGAGGTCAGTCCGCTGATGAAGCTGGTGCCGCGCGGGGACACCACCGTCGTTGACGCCTACCTCTCCCCGATCCTGGGCCGGTATGTCGACGAGATCGCCGCCGAACTCCCCGGTATCCGGCTGATGTTCCTGCAGTCCAACGGCGGACTGCGGCAGGCCGAGCACTTCCGTGGCAAGGACGCGGTGCTGTCCGGACCCGCCGGCGGTGTCGTCGGCATGGCGCGCAGCGCCGCCGAGGCCGGTGGCCACGACCGGGTGATCGGCTTCGACATGGGCGGCACCTCCACCGATGTGTCGCACTACGCGGGCGAGTTCGAGCGGGTCTTCGGCAACGAGGTCGCGGGCGTGCGGATGCGCGCCCCGATGATGAACATCCACACCGTCGCGGCCGGCGGCGGCTCCGTACTCCACTTCGACGGCCGCCGCTACCGGGTCGGCCCGGACTCGGCCGGCGCGGACCCGGGGCCGGCCTGCTACCGCCGCGGCGGACCGCTCACCGTCACCGACGCCCAGGTGATGCTCGGACGCATCCAGCCCGCCCACTTCCCCGCGGTCTTCGGACCGGACGGCGACCAGCCGCTGGACGCCGAGGTGGTCCGCGCCCGCTTCGCCGAGCTCGCCGCACGGGCCGCCGCCGAGACCGGGGACGACCGCGGCCCCGAGGAGGTCGCGGCCGGCTTCCTCGACATCGCCGTGCTCAACATGGCCAACGCCGTCAAGAAGATCTCCGTCCAGCGCGGCCGCGACATCACCCGCTACGCCCTCACCAGCTTCGGCGGCGCCGGCGGCCAGCACGCCTGCGCGGTCGCCGACGCGCTGGGCATCGGCACGGTGCTCGTCCCCCCGCTGGCCGGGGTGCTCTCCGCGTACGGCATCGGCGTCGCCGACGCCACCGCGATGCGCGAACAGGCCGTCGAGGCGGAGTTCACCGACCCCGATGCGCTGCGCCGGGTGCGCGAGGTCTGCGACGCGCTCGCCGGGCAGACCCGGCGCGAACTCCTCGACGACGGGGTCCCGGACGAGTCGGTCACCACGCGGGCCCGAGTGCTGATCCGCTACGCCGGGACCGACTCCACCATCGGCGTCCCGCTGGCCGATGCCGACACCATGACCGCCGACTTCGTCCGGGCACACCGCACGCGCTACGCCTTCACCATGGACAAGCCGCTGGTGGCCGAGGCGGTCTCGGTCGAGGCGCGCGGCACGGCCGGCGGAGCACGCGGGTACGAGGCCGGATCCGGCGGCCGGGAGGGGGAGTTGCGGCCCGCCGCGACGGTCCGGATGTACACGGCCGGACGGTGGCAGGACACCGGCCTCTACCGGCGCACCGACCTGCGCCCGGGCGATGTCCTCACCGGCCCGGCGATCATCGCCGAGCAGGACGCGACCACGGTCCTCGACCCCGACTGGCAGGCCGAGACGGGCGAGTCGGGCCACCTCCTGCTGACCCGGACCCGGCCGCGTACCGACCGGGTCGCGGCCGGCACGGAAGCCGACCCGGTGATGCTGGAGGTCTTCAACAGCCTCTTCATGGCCATCGCCGAGCAGATGGGTGTCCGCCTGGAGAACACCGCACACTCCGTCAACATCAAGGAGCGCCTCGACTTCTCCTGCGCCCTCTTCGACGCCGACGGCAATCTGATCGCCAATGCCCCGCACATTCCGGTGCATCTGGGCTCGATGGGGGAGTCCATCAAGGAGGTGCTCGGACGCCGCCGCGGGGAGATGCGGCCGGGCGACGTGTACGCGGTCAACGACCCGTACCACGGGGGCACCCACCTCCCGGACGTCACCGTCGTCACCCCCGTGTTCGACCAGGACGCGCCGGACGGCGCCGGCACCCCTCCCGAGCTGCTCTTCCTGGTGGCCTCCCGGGGTCATCACGCCGAGATCGGCGGCATCACCCCCGGCTCGATGCCCGCCTTCAGCAGCACCATCCAGGAGGAGGGCGTCCTCTTCGACAACTGGCTGCTGGTCCGCGACGGCGCGCTGCGCGAACGCGCCACCCGCGAGCTGCTCACCGCCGGCCCGTACCCCTCCCGTGCCCCGGACGCCAACCTCGCCGATCTGCGCGCCCAGATCGCCGCCAACGAGAAGGGCATCGAGGAACTGCGCCGGATGACCGAGCAGTTCGGCCTGGACGTGGTCCAGGCCTATATGGGGCACGTCCAGGACAACGCCGAGGAATCGGTGCGGCGGATCATCGCACGGCTGTCGGACGGCAGCTGCCGCTACGAAACCGACAGCGGGGCCGAGATCCGTGTCGCGCTGACCGTCGACCGCGCCGCCCGCAGCGCCGTACTCGACTTCGCCGGCACCTCACCCCAGCAGCCCGGCAACGCCAACGCGCCCACCTCGGTGGTGATGGCGGCCGTCCTGTACGTCTTCCGCACCCTGGTCGCCGACGACATCCCGCTCAACAGCGGCTGCCTCAAACCCGTACGGGTCCGCATCCCGGAGGGCTCGATGCTCGCCCCCGTCTTCCCGGCGGCCACCGTCGCGGGAAACGTGGAGACCTCCCAGGCCGTCACCGGCGCCCTCTACGCCGCCCTCGGCGTCCAGGCCGAGGGGTCGGGCACCATGAACAACCTCACCTTCGGCAACGACCGGGTGCAGTACTACGAGACCGTCGCCAGCGGATCGGGCGCGGGCGACGGCTTCCACGGCGCGGACGCCGTCCAGACCCATATGACCAACTCCCGGCTGACCGACCCCGAAGTGCTGGAATGGCGCTATCCCGTCCGGGTCGACGCCTTCACCCTCCGTGCCGGCAGCGGCGGCAGGGGCCGCTGGCACGGCGGCTGCGGGGTCGAGCGCCGGCTGCGCTTCCTGGAGCCGATGACCGTCGCCCTGCTGACCAACCACCGCCGGGTCGCGCCGTACGGCATGGCGGGCGGCGCTCCGGGGGCGCTGGGCGTCAACTCCCTTGAGCGGGCGGACGGTTCACGAGAGGACCTCGCGGGCTGTGACGCGGCCGACGTCGGGGTGGACGACGTACTGGTGATGCGTACACCGGGCGGCGGGGGATACGGGTCGCCGGAGGAGGGCTGACCGGCGGGCGGGCAGGGATGACGGGACGGCCCTCAGCGCATCCGGAGGAACCGGACCGGTGTCCCGGGTGTCGCCTGCGCCGCGGGGGCCAGGAAGCGCTCGGGGACCACGCCGACGACCGGGTAGCCGCCGGTGGTCGGGTGATCGTGGAGGAAGAGGACCGGCAGGCCGTTCGGCGGGACCTGGAGCGCGCCCAGCGGCATGCCCTCGCTGGGCAGTTCACCGGCCCGGGCGCGCTCCAGGGGCGGGCCCTCGGTGTGCAGCCCGATGCGGTTGCCGGCCGGGGAGACCCGGAAACGGCCGGTGACCAGGGTCCGCAGACCGGCGTCGGTGAACCAGTCGTCGCGCGGGCCGGGCAGGAAGGGAAGCAGTAGTTCGGTCACCGGGCCCGGGTGCGGGACGGCGTCCGCCGTGGCCGGCGGGCCGTGCGGATCGCCCAGGGGGAGGACCGCGCCCTCGGCGAGCGGGTCGGGCCCGAGGCCGGAGAGCAGGTCGGCGGCGCGGCTGCCGAGGACCGGCTCGGTGGCGATGCCGCCGGCGAAGGCGAGGTAGGAGCGCAGCCCGTGGGTGGCCGGACCCGCGTCCAGGACAGCGCCCGCAGGGACGCGCACCGGGGCACCCCAGGGGGCGGGGCGGCCGTCGACGGTCACCGGGCAGGGGGCGCCGGTGACGGCCACGGTGGTGGCCGTACGCACCCGCAGCGCACAGCCGGTGAGCGTGGTCTCCAGGGTGGCGGCGGACTCGGGGTTGCCGGCCAGGCGGTTGGCGAGGCGGTGCGCAGGGGCGTCCAGGGCGCCGGCGCGCGGCACCCCGAGGTGGGCATGGCCGGGCCTGCCGAGGTCCTGGACGGTGGTGAGCGCACCGGCCCGGACGACCGAGAACGCGCGGTCGGTCATCAGGCGGTCTCCTGCGGGACGAAGCGGACGCGGGTACCCGGGACGAGCAGCGCCGCCGGCTCCCGGCGCGGGTCCCACAGGACGGTGTCGGTGGTGCCGATCAGCTGCCAGCCGCCGGGGGAGGAGCGGGGATAGACCCCGGTGTACGGGCCGGCGAGGGCGACCGAGCCGACCGGGACCTTGGTGCGGGGGGTGTCGCGGCGCGGCACGTGCAGCGGCTCGGGAAGTCCGGTCAGATAGCCGAAGCCGGGGGCGAAGCCGCAGAAGGCGACATGGAACTCCGTGGCGGAGTGCAGCCGTACGACCTCTTCGGGGGTGACGTCCCACAGTGCGGCGACATCGGCGAGGTCGGGGCCGTCGTAGCGGACCGGGATCCGCACGGTCGGGCGGTCTCCCGAGGTCAGCGGCGGAATGTCCCAGGTGGCCAGTTCGGCGAGCAGCCCGCGCGGGTCGGCGAGGCCGTCGAGGAAGACCGTACGGGCGGCCGGCACGATCTCGCGCAGCGGCGGCAGGGCGCCGTCGGCGGCCCGCCGGAGAAGTTCGGCGTGCAGGGCCTCTACCTCCTCCGCGCTGTCCAGCTCGATCAACAGCCCGTGTTCCCCGACCGGCAGCGGTTTCATACGAAGCTCCGGAGGTGGACGCCGGACGCGGTCAGTTCGGACCGGACCCGCCGGGCGAGGTCGGCGGCGCCGGGGGTGTCGCCGTGCAGGCACAGGGAGCGGGCCGTCAGGGCGACGCGGGTGCCGTCGCGGGAGGTGACGGCCTGGTCGCGCGCCATGCCGAGGGCGCGCTTGACGACCTCGTCCGGGTCGTGGATCACCGCGTCCGGCTCGCGGCGGGGCACCAGGGTGCCCTCGGCGGTGTAGGCGCGGTCGGCGAACGCCTCGCCGACGACGGGGAGTTGCGCGTCACGGGCGGCCTCGTGCAGCCGGGAGCCGGGCAGTCCGAGGACCGGCAGGGCGCCGCCGGCGGCGCGGACGCCGGCGATGACGGCGTGGGCCTGCTCCTCGTCGTGGACACAGCGGTTGTAGAGCGCGCCGTGCGGCTTGACGTAGCCGACGTGGGCGCCGGCGGCACGGGCGAAGACTTCCAGTGCGCCGATCTGGTAGGTGATCTCGTCGGCGAGTTCGTCCGGCGGGACGTCCATCGCGCGGCGGCCGAAGCCGGCCAGATCGCGGTAGGAGACCTGGGCGCCGATCACGACGCCGTGCCCGGCGGCCAGTTCGCACACCCGGCGCATCGTGGACGGATCGCCGGCGTGGAAGCCGCAGGCGACATTGGCGCTGGTGACGACGGAGAGCAGGGCCTCGTCATCGGTGAGCTGCCAGCGGCCGAAGCCTTCCCCGAGGTCGGCGTTGAGGTCGATGACACAGGGAGCCGCTGGGTCGCTCATGTCTGTCCGTTCCGGGGTGCTCGATGCCGGTGGGATGCGGGGCGCGGGCGGCCCGTCGGTGGGTGGGGGCGCGCGGTTCGTCCCGGCCGGCCCGTATCCGCAGTGGTGCTCCCCCGAGGGCACGCGAGCCGACCGTCGTGGGGACAACGTAGGGGATCGTTCAACGATCCGACAAGAGGTGTGCCACATCCGGCGGCGGATGCGTTGTTTCGTCCTCCCGTCTGGGATTGACTTCCGCTCATACGACGCCGGGGTGCCGCACAGGCCGCCCCGGTACGGCACGAGAGCGGGAGCGGCATGACCGGCGGCGTGGCAAAGAATGATCAGGGGCGGCTCACCGAGGTCGCCGGCCTGGAGCGGGACCGCGCCCAGCTGGGGCGCTCCAGTACGACCGAGCGGGTCGCCGACATCCTGCGCGACCGGATCACCGAGGGCTACTTCCCGCCCGGCGCCCGGCTCTCGGAGGAGAGCATCGGCGGTGCGCTGGGCGTCTCACGCAACACCCTGCGGGAGGCCTTCCGGCTGCTGACCCATGAGCGGCTGCTGGTGCACGAGCTCAACCGCGGGGTGTTCGTGCGGGTGGTGACGGTCGAGGATCTGGACGACATCTACCGGGTGCGCACGCTCGTGGAGTGTGCGGCGGTACGAAGCCTGGGGGAGGGGCCGTACGGCGCCGCGGCGACCGAGGCCATCGCGGCGATCGAGACCGCCGTACGGGCCGGTGAGGCCGCCTCCGAGGCCCGGGAGTGGCAGGACCTTTCGACGGCGAACATCCGCTTTCATCAGGGCATCGTGGCCCTGGCCGGCAGCCCGCGCACGGAGGAGCTGATGCGGGGGGTGCTGGCCGAGCTCCGGCTGGTCTTCCACGTCATGGCCGACCCCCGGCGCTTCTACGCGCCCTACCTGACCCGCAACCGCCAGATCGTGGAAGTCCTGCAGGCGGGCGACGCCCCCGAGGCCGAGCGGCTGCTGCACGCCTATCTGGAGGACGCGCGCCGTCAGCTGTCGGGCGCCTACGCCGAGCGCATCGCGGAGGGATGAGGCGCGCGGTGTGCCCCGCTGCGCGGGGGTCCCGGACATCCGCCGGACATCCGTTCGCGCAGACCCCTTGTCGGATCGTTGAACAATCGCCTAGCCTCCGCTGCAATCTTCTCCCTCTCCTCACGGACTCGTTGAGTCCCCGTACGCGGAAGGCGGACCCATGATCGTGCTCCTCGGCGTGCTCGTGGTCGTGATCGGCTTCGCCACGAAACGCAATCCCCTCCTGGTCGTGGGGGTGGCCGGCATTGCCACCGGCCTGCTCGGCGGGCTGTCGCCGGGCAAGGTGCTCGCCGCGTTCGGTGCGGGATTCGCCGGCAGCCGGGCCGTGACCATCTTCGCGATCACCCTCCCGGTCATCGGCCTCCTGGAGCGCTACGGCCTCCAGGAACAGGCCCGCAATCTCATCGCCCGCTTCGCCCGGCTCACCACCGGCCGCTTCCTCGCGCTCTACCTGGGCCTGCGGCAGATCGGCGCCGCGGTCGGGCTCACCAATGTCTTCGGCCACGCCCAGACCGTCCGTCCGCTGGGCGTCCCGATGGCCGAGGGTGCGGCGGAGCGCAGGTTCGGCCAACTCCCGGACCGGACACGGGAGAAGGTCAGGTCCTTCTCCGCCAGCGCGGACAACGTCGGCCTGTTCTTCGGGGAGGACGTCTTCCTCGCCGTCGGCTCGATCCTGCTGATCACCGGCTTCGTCAACACCACCTACGGCACCCATCTCGAACCGCTGCAGCTCGCGTTGTGGGCGATCCCCACCGCGGTGTGCGCCTTCGTGGTCCACGGCTGGCGGCTGCTGCGCCTGGACCGCCACCTGGAACGCGAACTGCTCACCGCCAACGTCCCGGACCACGCCGTAGTGGAGGCCACCAAGTGATCAAGGCAGAGTGGTTCTACTGGCTGGTGGGCCTCAGCTTCCTGGTGATGGCTGCCGGTATGGTCACCGACCGCAGCAACCCCAAGCGCCTGGGCACCGGAGCCTTCTGGGGCCTGATCGGCGCCGGCTTCATCTACAGCAGCTGGGTCGTCACCAAGCAGGCGCCGGCCGAGCCGCTGGGCGTCGCCGTCCTCCTGATGGCCGCGCTGGCCGGCTTCGGCTTCACCGGGCGCGGCACCCCGCGCACCACCACTCCCGAGGAGCGCACGGCCAGCGCCGCCCGCCTGGGCAACAAGCTGTTCGTGCCCGCGCTCACCATTCCGGCGGTGGCCATGGCCTGCGCCATCGGCGTCAAGCACCTGTCCTTCGGGGGGCAGCCGGTCCTCGAGGAGGGCAGCGAGACCATTCTGGGCCTGGGCGTCGGAGCCGTCGTCGCCCTCGCCGTCGGCATGATCATGCTCCGTGAGACGCGGATCTCGGTGCCCGTGGAGTCCGGCCGCTCGATGCTGGAGACCATGGGCTGGGCCATGCTGCTGCCGCAGATGCTGGCCACGCTGGGCGCCATCTTCCAGGCCTCCGGCGTCGGCGACCAGGTCGGCAAGCTCACCACCTCGGTGCTGCCCAAGGACTCGCTCTACATCGCGATCGTCGTCTACTGCGTGGGCATGTTCGCCTTCACCATGATCATGGGCAACGCCTTCGCCGCGTTCCCCGTGATGACCGCGGCCGTCGGCTGGCCCGTACTGATCGGCCACTTCGACGGCAACCCCGCCGCCGTCCTGGCCGTCGGCATGCTCGCCGGATTCTGCGGCACCCTCGTGACGCCGATGGCCGCCAACTACAACATCGTTCCGGCGGCCCTGCTGGAACTGAAGGACCAGTACGGACCCATCAAGGCGCAGCTGCCCACTGCGGGTGTGCTGCTCGGCTGCAACATCGTCATCATGGCGCTGTTCGCCTTCTGAGCCGGTGCCGCTGCCGGACCGCCGGGCACGGCGGCCCCGGCCACCGTGCCCGCCTCCGCCCCAGGACGACCGCACCGAGGATGACCGAATGACCCGGGTACTGCTGACCGGATTTGCCCCGTTCGACGGCGAAACCACCAACCCCTCCTGGCAGGCGGTCCGTGCCGCCGCGGCCGCGCCGCCGCCCGGCATCGAGGTGTCCGCCGTCGAGTTGCCCTGCGTCTACGGAGCCTCGATCGCCGTGCTGCGCGCCGCGATCGAGGAGACCCGGCCCGACATAGTGGTGTGCGCCGGCCAGGCGGGCGGCCGTCCCGACATCACCGTCGAACGCCTCGCCATCAACCTGGACGACGCGCGCATCCCCGACGCGGCCGGTGCCGAGCCCATCGACGAGCCGATCGTGCCCGGCGGCCCCGCCGCGTACTTCTCCACCCTGCCGGTCAAGGCCTGCGTGGCCGCGGTCCGCGCCGCCGGGCTCCCTGCCTCCGTCTCGCACACCGCCGGCACCTTCGTCTGCAACCACGTCTTCTACGGCCTCGCCCATCTCATCGCCACCGAACTGCCGGGCCTGCGCGGCGGTTTCGTGCACGTCCCCTATGCGCCGGAGCAGGTGGTCGACCGCGTCCAGCCGTCGCTCCCGGTCACCGCCGCCACCCGGGCCCTGTGCGAGATCGCCCGCACCGCCGCACACACCCACACCGATATCCGCGCCGCCGGAGGCACCACCCACTGACCTGGCAGCCGGCCGCGCCGCGCCCCGTCGTAAACTGGTGCGTCGGCCGGCGGGCGGCCCGTCAACGGATCCACCAGCGGTTCCACCCATGCACGGATCCGCGCCGTTTCGTCCGTTGTCAGTGCGAGCGCCTACTCTGTGCGACGTGACTTTTCCCGCCCCGGGGGCCGCTGCGCCCCAGCTCAACGGCCCTCAGCGGCCCGCGCCGGGCCCGGCCGCCGACGAAGGCCTGGCCCGCCGGCTGCGCGCCCTTGCGTGCACCGCGCCGCTGCACGACCTCGACGTGCGCAAGGCCAACCTCGCGGGCGAATACGGCGGCTACGCCATGGCGGAGGTGGCGCTCGCCGTCATCGATCTGGTCACCCTCAACATGGACTTCGACACCGGCGCCGACCACGAGGAAATAGTGGCGAAGGTGCTCCCGAGGGTCGCCGCCCAGGCCCCCCGCCGCCCCGCGGGCGAGCACGAGCGGGTTGCCCGCTGGGTGCTGGAGAATCTGATCAACGTCGGCAGCGTGGACCGCGGCTTCCGCGCCGTGTACGGCACCTTCACCACCGAGGGCGAATACGTCCGCCGCGACTACGACTTCAAGCTCATCGAGGAGGTCCCCGGCAGCGGCGGCAGCGTCTATCTGCGGGCCACCGACGAAGCGGTCAACGTCCTGGTCGGCGCGCTCGACACGGATGTCACCAGCGCCCAGATCGCCGCCGAGGTCAAGCTCGAGGTGCTGATCAACCGCGGCCGGCTCGCCGACGCCCAGCTCGCCGCCGAGCAGGCCCGCTACCGCACCGTGCAGTACGCCGAGACCCTGCGCCGGACCCTGGACGCGACCCGCCGCAACGTCCGCGCGGTCGACTGGCTGGAGACCGTCCCCGACATGATCAACGAGGCGCTGGACCACGTCGCGGACCGCTACCGCCACGAGAACGCCATCCTCACCAACATCCGCAAGGCCCGCGACGAGACCGAGGAGCCCGAGCACAAGCGCCGCGCCGCCGAGCTCGTCGACATCGTCAAGGACTGCATCCGCCGCCACACCCAGCTCCAGTCCCGGCTGCTGGAGGCCGGCCCGCTCTTCCGCGCGGAGCAGGACCGGCAGGCCTTCGCCACCCCCGTCGCCCGCTCCGGACTCGATCTGTACGGCCAGCTCGTCGCCCCCCTGCTGCCGCTCCCCGCCGAGCAGGCCATCCGGGTCACCGACGCCTTCTTCGCCCACGGCACGGGCCTGCGCACGCCCTCCGCCGTCCGCATGGGCGACCTCGTCGAGGTGCTGCTCACCCCGCCCGTGGAGCGCGAGCACCTCGGCGCCGAGATGCCCGAGCCCGACCTGGTGACGACCCCCGACGACAGCCGCTTCAGCGAGGCCCAGCTCGACGCCGCGATGGCGCTGCTCACGCTGCCCGCCGACGCCCCGCGCAGGCTCTCCGGCCTGCTCGCCGAGGCACGCCGCGGCGATCCCGAACTCCCCTACCTCGTCGCCCTGTTGGCGGTCCATGCCGCCAGCCCGCCGGTCGGCACGGCCTACCGCCAGGGCGAACAGCAGCTGCTCTTCGCCGTCGATGACGGCACGGAGCTGATGGACCCCGAATTCGGCGGCGCCGACCTCATCGTCGGCACGGCTCTGCTGGACGCCGCCGGCATGGCCGCGGACCGCTCGGAGGTGGCGTGATGGCCCGCGCCCGGGGCGACCGACCGACAGGAGGCACCACCCGCCCGGCCCCGCCGGACCGGAGCGCGCCGGGCGGCGGCCCGGCGTCGCGCCGGCACGAGATGTCCGAGACCGTCCCCCGCAAGGAGCTTGTTCCGTGACCCAGTACGACGACGCGCCGCAGCCGGACCCGGTGTCCGGGGCCGGTGAGCCGGGCTGGGGCGCGCCCACCGCCGACGCCGGTCCGGCCGCCGCGGCGGGGCCCGCGCCCGTCACCCCCGCCGATGCCGCGGACGCCGCCCGGCTGGTCTCCTTCGGCCTCCAGCCCAAGCTGCTGCCCGCTCGCGACGCCGAATACGGCGAACTCCTGCGCCGCTACCGCGACGAGCCCGCCTTCGCCCGGCTCGCCGACGCCGTCGCCACCGGTCTCGGCCTGGTCGTCCTGGAGGTCTCCACCCGCGCCGGGATGGCCGTCACCGCCGCCGAGGACTCCGTCTTCGCGGTCCGCATGGGTGAGTACGCCCGCCGTGCCTCGACCGACTCCGCCGACCGCTTCCTGCACGGCCTGGCCCATCTCGCCGTCGCCGCGCTGGCCTTCCCCCGCCCCGAGGACCTCGCCGACGACGGCTACATCGGCCGGATCACGGTCAACGGCGTGGACGCCTTCGTCCGGCAGGCCTGCCGACGTCTGGAGGAGCGGGCCGAGCAGGAGGGCGAGAACACCGACCCGGCCACCGACGCCCCCGGCCTGGAATCCGCCTGGCGCATCTACGCCCGGCGCAGCGCGACCGGTGCCACCAAGGACGCCAGACGGCTGGCCGGTTCGACCACCGGCATCATCGCCAAGGCCGTGACCTTCCTCGTCGACTCCGGCTTCCTCCAGCGCACCGGCGACGATTCCGGCGGCGCCTACCGCACCACCGCCCGCTATCAGCTCCAGGTCCGCGACATGGCCGGCAGCGCCGCCATGGCCGAACTCCTGGAGCTGGGCATCGTCCCCGTCGCCGACGGCAGTGCCGCACTGCTGCCGGGCGAGGACACCGACGACCTCGACCTGGTCTCGGACGCCGGCCTGCCTTTCCACTCGGGCTGAGGGGAGCGGCGCCCCCCTTCCCGCCCTTTCCCGCCCTCCACCCCACCCCACACGACAACGAGAGTCCGCCATGTACGAGCTGTCCCGGGTCCGTCTCTACTCCATCGGGCCCGCCGGTGCGCGCTATGCCGACACCGTGCTGGACCTGCGTGGAGTCGGCGCCCCCGTACCCCACCCGGCCCCGGCGCAGGCGGACTTCTTCGAGGACGAACCGGTGGGCCCGCCGCGCCGCCCGGCTCCCGCGGGCGTCCTGTTCCTGGAGAACGGCGGCGGCAAGTCCGTCCTGCTCAAGCTGATCTTCTCGGTGATGCTGCCCGGCCACCGCAACACCCTCGGCGGTGCCAGCTCCGGCGTGCTGCGCAAATTCCTGCTCGCCGACGACTGCGGCCATGTCGCCCTGGAATGGCAGCACGTCCTCACCGGCGAGAGCGTGGTCGTCGGCAAGGTCAGCGAGTGGCGCGGCCGGCAGGTCTCCAACGACCCCCGGAAGTTCGCCGAGGCCTGGTACAGCTTCCGGCCCGGCCCCGGGATGAGCCTGGACTCGCTCCCCGTCGCCGAGGCCACCGTCATCCGCCCCCGGCAGGGGGACGGCGAGGGCAGCTCCGGCGCCCAGGGCCGGCGCCGCACGATGAAGGGCTTCCGCGACGTCCTCACCGAGGCCGGGAAGAACTACCCCAACCTCGACGTCGTCTGGGAAGAGATCCACGAGCGCTGGAACGAACATCTCGGCGAGCTCGGCCTGGACCCGGAGCTCTTCCGCTACCAGCGGGAGATGAACGCCGACGAGGGCGAGGCGGCCGGTCTGTTCGCGGTCAAGAACGACTCGGACTTCACCGACCTGCTGCTGCGTGCCGTCACGGACACCCGTGACACCGACGGCCTCGCCGACCTGGTGCACGGCTTCGCCCACAAGCTCGGCCGGCGCGCCGAGCTCACCGCCGAGCGGGACTTCACCGCCGGGTCGCTCGACCTGCTGTCGCGCATCGCGGACGCCGCCGAGCAGCGTGAACGCGCCCGCGAGGTGCATGCCGGCGCCGAGCGCCGCACCCGCGCACTGGCCCAGCGGCTGCACGCCCGCGGCACCGAGGAGCGCGGTCGCGCCGCCGAGCTGGCCGAACAGGTCGCCACCGCGGCGCACCGCGTCACCGACGCCGAGCGGATCCGCGAGCGCCGCTCCCTGGTCTCCGCCGAACTCGCCTACCGGCACGCCTCGCTGGCGCTGGCCGCCGCGGAGAAGGGCGCCGCCGCCCAGCGCCGCGAGCTCAACGACGCCCGTACGCTGCACAGTGCCTGGCAGGCCGCCGAGACCGCGCTGCGGCACCGCGCCGCCGCCGATCGTTCCGCGCGGGTCGCCGCCGCCATCCGCGAGGCCGAGCGGGACGCCGCCCCGGCACTCGCCGCCCGCGCCACCGCCGCCGCCGACCTCGTGCGCGCCCTGCACGCGGCGGCGGAGGCCGGGGAGCGCGTCGCCAACGAGGAGGAGGAGCGCTCCGCCGCTCTCCAGGAGGCCGGCGAGTCCGCGCACCGCGACGCCACCTCGGCCGCCACCCACGCCCAGCGCGCCCGCAGCGAGGCCGATCACCTCAAGCAGCGGCTGGCCGAGGTCGCCGAGGAGACCGCCGAGGCCGTCCGGGCCGGCTGGCTGGACGACAGTGCCCCCGACGCCGACCCGGCCCGTGCCGCGCTCGCGGCCTCGGACGCGGAGAAGACCGCCGTCGAGGCCTGGGACACGGCCCGCGAGGCCGCCCGGCAGGCCACCGACCGCGCCCGCGAGGCCGCAGCGAGGCACTCCACCGCCGAACTCGCCGCGGCCCGCGCCGAGGACGCCGCCGAGGCCGCAGGGCGGGCCTACGAAGCCGAGCGCCGGGCCGCCGAGTCCCTCGGCTCCGAGCAGCGGCTCGCCGACCTCCTCGGACTCCCGCAGGCCGAGGCGAAGTCCGTCGGCGTGCCCGGGCCCCGTACGGCCGCGCCCGGTACCTCCGGTGCGGACCAGGGCGTCCCGCGCCGTCCCGTCGGCGGCTCGCTGACCGCCGAGGAGCTGGACCGTAACGCCGACGGACTGCACGAACTCCTGGAGGAGGGCGTCGCGGCCGCCGAACGGCAGCTGTTCGACCTGCGGACGGCCGCTGCCGACGACTCCCGCATCCTCGGCGCGCTGGGTGACGGCGGTCTGCTGCCGCCGGGGCCCGATGTGCTGGCGGCGGTGGAGTACCTCGGCGAGCACGGTGTGCCCGCGCTGCCGGGCTGGCGCTATCTCGCCCAGTCCGTCGACCCCGCCGACCACACCCGGGTGCTCGCCGCCCGCCCCGAGCTCGTCGACGGCGTGATCATCACGGACCCGGAGACCCATGCCCGGGCCCGCGAGGTACTCGCCCGGGCCGCACTGCTGCCGCGTTCGGCCGTCGCGGTGGGTACCGCGGCCGCGCTGCTCGCGCCCACGCCCGCCGCTGACGAGCGGGAATCCGGTGTCTTCCTCGTGCCGCCGAACCCGGCGATGCACGACGAGTCCGCCGCGGACGAGGAGCGGCAGGCGCTGCGGGCGCGCGCCATAGAGCGCGACGAGGAGATCCGTGCGCTGGCCGCCCGGCTCGCCGGGGACCGTGCGCTGGCCGCCCGGCTCGGCTCGTGGCGCACGGGCTGCCCGGCCGGCCGTCTGGCCGAACTCGCCACCGCGGCGGACGAGACGCGGGCGGCCGCCGAGGAGGCCGCCGCCGAGCTGGCCGAGGCCCGTGCGGCCCGGGACGGGACCGACGAGGCCGCGGCCGAGGCCACCCGGGTGCGCGACGAGCGGCAGGAGACCGCCCAGCGTGCCCGCCGCGCCGCCGACCTGCTGGCCGGACTCGCCCACCGGCTGCGCGAGCGTGCCTCCTGGCAGTCCCGGCAGCGGGAACTCACCGACGAGGCGGCCGAGTTCGAGGCCCGCGCCGAGGAGTGCGTGGACCGCGCGCGGGCCGCCGACGAGGACCGCCGGGCCGCCCAGCGCGCCGCCGACGACGCCCGCCGCACCGCCCGCGCGCTGCGTGCCGAGCGCGCCGAGATCGCCGGCGTACCGGACGACCTGGGGGAGGCCCCCGAAGGGGCGAGCGCCTCGCTGCCGGCGCTGCGCGAGGCCTACCGCGCCGCCTCCCAGCTCTACGAGAAGGTCGGCGTCGGCGCGGATCTGCGCGCCGAACAGGCCCGCGCCGAGGGTGACGAGAGCGCCGCCCTGGCCGAGCTCAACCGCCTCACCAACAAGGTCCGCACCCGCGCGGAAGCCCTCCTGGAGAGCCCGGACGCCGCCGACGGCCCGTCCCGGCAGGCCGCCGCGTCCCGCGCCGAATCCCGGGTGCACATGCTGGAGACGCGCGCCTCGGCCGCCAGTGAACAACTCGGCCGGCTGCGCGGCGAGGCCGAACGCCTCGCCCCCACCGACGGCGAGGCACACACCGAGCTGCCGGACGAGCTGGTGCCCGCCGACGCGGACCGCGCCAAGGAGCTGCTGCGCACCGCCTCCGGTGAACTCGCCACCGCCACCGAGGCGTTGGAGGGCGCCCGGGCGCAGCACGAGGAGCTGCTGCGCGCCCACCGCGGAGCCGAGGACGCGGCCGGCGGCTTCGACGAGACCGCCGCGCTGCTGCGCGACCTGCTACGCGACAACAACGACCCCGAGGACGCGGCGGACGAGCCGATCGAGCCGTACGCGGGCGCGCTGCCGCAGGCCCGGCAGGACGCCGCCGAGTCCCGCCGCTCGCTGCGCGGCTGCGCCGCCGACCTGTCCACCGCCGAGTCCGCGGTGCGCGAGGCGAGCGACATCCTCGTGCGGCACGCCAACTCCACCCGCTACGAACAGGTCCGTACCCCCGCCCGCCAGCAGATCCGCGAGCTGCCCGCCTCGGCCCTCCCGGACCACGCCGCCAAGTGGGCGGACGCCTTCGCCCCCCGGCTGCGGGTGCTGACCGACGAGCTGGCGCAGCTGGAGCGCAACCGCGACTCCATCGTCGACCGGCTCCGCGGGCTGGTCGAGTCGTCGCTGACGACGCTGCGCTCCGCCCAGCGGCTGTCCCGGCTGCCCGAGGGGCTGGGGGAGTGGTCCGGGCAGGAGTTCCTGCGGATCCGCTTCGAGGACCCCGACCAGGCCACGCTCACCGAGCGGCTGGGTGAGGTCATCGACGAGGCGACCCGTGCGGCCGTGAAGAAGAACAGCGATCTGCGGCGGGACGGGATGTCCCTGCTGCTGCGCGGGGTCAGCGCGGCGCTCCAGCCGCGCGGGGTGGCCGTGGAGATCCTCAAGCCGGACGCGGTGCTGCGCGCCGAGCGGGTACCGGTCGGGCAGATGGGCGATGTGTTCTCCGGCGGCCAGCTGCTGACCGCCGCCATCGCGCTGTACTGCACGATGGCGGCGCTGCGCAGCAACGACCGGGGCCGCGACAAGCAGCGGCACGCCGGCACGCTGTTCCTGGACAACCCCATCGGCCGCGCCAACGCGACCTATCTGCTGGAGCTGCAGCGCGCGGTCGCCGATGCGCTCGGCGTCCAGCTGCTCTACACCACCGGCCTCTTCGACACCACCGCGCTCGCGGAGTTCCCGCTGGTCATCCGGTTGCGCAACGATGCCGACCTGCGGGCCGGACTGAAGTACATCAGCGTCGAGGAGCATCTGCGGCCGGGCCTGCCGCAGCCGGACCCGTCCGGCGAGGCGGTGCACGGCCAGATCACCGCGACACGGATGTACCGCCGTCCGGAAGAGCCGGAGCAGCGGGAAGAGCCGGAGGAGCAGGAAGGGCAGGAAGGGCAGGAAGGGCGGGAAGAGTCCGCGTCCGCGGAGCAGTTGGACGAGACCGCCGGGTGAGCCGTGGCGCGGAGGCCCCGCGGACGGTCACACCACGACGACCGACCGCAGGACCTGCCCGCGCTGCATCTTCGCGAAGGCCGCTTCGAGGTCGTCGAGCGCGATGGTCTCGCTGATGAACCGCTCCAGATCGAGCTTGCCGCTCAGGAACAGATCGATCAGTACGGGGAAGTCGCGGCTGGGCAGACAGTCGCCGTACCAGGACGACTTCAGTGCGCCGCCGCGCGAGAAGAGATCGAGGAGCGGCAGGTCGATGCGCATCTCCGGACCGGGCACCCCGACCTGGACCAGCGTGCCCGCCAGATCGCGCATGTAGAAGGCCTGCCGGTAGGTCTCCGGCCGGCCGACCGCGTCGATCACCACGTCGGCGCCGTGCCCGCCGGTCAGCGCACGGACCGCCTCGACCGGGTCCGTGCCGCGGGAGTTGACGGTGTCGGTGGCGCCGAACCGCTCGGCGGCGTCCAGCTTCGCGTCGTCGAGATCGACGGCGATGACGCGTCGCGCGCCGGCCCGGGAGGCGCCGGCGATGGCGGCGTTGCCGACCCCGCCGCAGCCGATCACTGCGACGGTGTCCCCGCTGCCCACCTCGCCGGTGTGCACGGCGGCGCCGTAGCCGGCCATCACCCCGCAGCCGATCAGGCTCGCGGCCTCCGGGCGCGCCGACGGATCGACCTTCACCGCCTGCCCGGCGGCTACCAGGGTCTTCTCGGCGAAGGCGCCGATGCCCAGGGCCGCGGTCAGCTCCGTGCCGTCCAACAGGGTCATGGCCCGGCCGGCGTTGCGCGAGGCGAAGCAGTACCAGGGGCGGGCGCGGCGGCAGGAGCGGCACTGTCCGCAGGGCGCCCGCCAGGCGAGCACCACGTAGTCGCCGGGCGCCAGGTCCGTGACGCCGGGGCCGACCTCCTCGATCACCCCGGCCGCCTCATGGCCGAGCAGATAGGGGAAGTCGTCGCCGATCGCGCCGTCGCGATAGTGCAGATCGGTGTGGCACACCCCGCAGGCCTGGACCGTCACGAGCACGTCGCCCGGACCGGGATCGGGTACGAGGATCGGCAGCACCTCGACGGGGGCGCCCTTCTTGAGGGCGACGACGGCGCGGGCTTCGTGCGGCATGTCTCACTCCTAAAACAGCGCCTGCGGTGGCGGCAGGGGCGGGTAGCACGCGTGAGGTGGCACGGATGCCGGTGAGGGGTTGGAGTGGTGCGCGGCGAGCGGGCGGGGACAGCGGCGGTGGGCGGCCACCCCTGGCTCCGTGTTGCCTATAGCGCGATTGGTTGCGCTATGGGAGACATGCTGGAAGTCCGCAGGGGATCCGTCAAGGGGGATTTTCCGCAAGCCGCCTCAACCCGCGTACCCCATGCGGCGGGAGAGGTCGGCAGCCGCCTTCGCGGACCGCTCCGCCAGCTCGGGCAGCAGCTCCCGCTCCATGCGGTACGCCGGCCCCGAGAGGCCGATCGCCCCGATCACCGCACCGTCGTGCGCCCGCACCGGTGCCGCCACCGCGTTGAGCCCGATCTCCAACTCCTCGCTGGTGCAGGCGAACCCGTCCGCGAGCGCGGCGCTCAGCTGCTCGCGCAGGCCGGCCGCCGTGGTCAGGGTGTGCTCGGTGAACCGCGGCAGCTTGCGGGTCACCAGGGCCTCCCGGCGCTGCGCCGGCAGATGCGCCAGCAGCACCTTGCCGCTGGCGGTGGCGTGCAGCGGGGTGCGGCGGCCCAGCCAGTTGTACGCGGTGACCGCCGCGGAGCCCCTGGCCTGCATGATGTTGACCGCGGCGTCGCCGTCCAGCACCGCGATGTTGGCGGTCTCCCCGGTGTCCTCGGCGAGCGCCCGGCAGACCGGCTGGCCCTCCTGCGAGATGTCCAGCCGGATGGCCGCGGCGCCGGCCAGCCGCAGCACCCCGGCGCCCAGGTAGTACTTGCCGCGCTCCTTCTCCTGCTCCACCAGACCGCGGTGCTCCAGCACCCCGAGGATCCGGAACGCGGTCGATTTGTGGACGCCCAGCTCCTCCGAGATCTCGGTCACCCCGGCCTCGCCCAGCTTGGCCAGGATCTCCAGCACGCTCACCGCACGGTCCACGGACTGGACGGATCCCGCCCCGGCGCGCCGTTCCTCGGACCGGTCGTCTGCCGCATCGTTCGTGTTCGACATGGGTCTTTGTGTCACCACCCGGTGGCCCCGCGGGGCACATCTGAAGGCATCTGCCGGGAAGCCCTTGACGGCCCGCTCCCCGGCTTGGATTCTGTTGCGCATCGCGCTCTGCGATGCGTTATTCAGAACACATGATACCGATCAGCGAGAGGGGGGCCAGATGATTCCCGTCTGCCGTATCGAGGACCTGCCCGAGGGTGAGTCCGTACGGATCGAGATCGACGACACCACACCGGCCATCGCGGTCTTCCACGCCGAGGATGGTTTCTACGCCGTCGACGACACCTGCAGTCACCAGGACGCCTCGCTCTCCGAGGGCTGGGTCGAGGGCTGCTTCGTGGAATGCCCGCTGCATGCGGCCCTGTTCGACCTGCGGACCGGGGCTGCCGCCTGCCTGCCCGCCCGCCGGCCGGTGCGCACCCACGAGGTCAGTGTCCTGGACGGCATGATTCATGTACGGCCCGCCGTGCGGGAAGCGGTCGTCGTCGCGTGAATCCCGGGTCCGCCCGGCCGTTCACGCCGCCGTGCGCGAGGCCCGCGACGGGCCCTCCCGTGACTCCCGGCGCCGCTGCCGCCGCGCGCGGCGCCGCTCCCGGCGCAGTTCCCGGGCGGTGGAGCTCGGCTGCGACTGCACGCCGTTGCGCTGCACCCACACCTGCCGGGTGACCCAGACGTCCAGCACGCCCCAGGTGGCGACCACGGTGCTGGCGACCGTGCTGAGCACCGCGGGGAACGCGAACCAGGAGCCCGCCAGCGTGCACAGGAACGCCACCATGGCCTGAATCAGCGTGAGGGCCACGATGATGACGGCACGCACCGCGGCGGTGCGCACCGGATCAGCCATCCGGGGCCGGGCGGCCGGCTCCTCCTGCCACAACGGCCGTCTGCCGGTGTCCATGAACGCGTCACCCTCCCCGCACGTGTCCCATGTCCGACTCCTTGGGGACTGCCCGCGTTTCGCCCGGTACATGCCCCTGGTGTCGTACCCCGTACCCCTCCATGGTCACGCACCGGAGCCGCACAGGGTTACCCGGGGTAGAGAAAAACCGGCCAACCGCCCGGCAGGCCGTCGGACATCGACGCCCGGACCGGGTCGTCGAACGCGGGGCGGGTTGTCCGGGAATCGGCGGACAACTCATGACGATCCCGCGCGGCCGGTCTCCCCGAGGTCACGAGAGGCCTTCGGCTAGGTCACCCGACAGTAGTAGGCTCGCGCCGTTTGTTGACGGAACACCACCCCCGTGCGCCGGGGTTGACGTAGGGGAGGCCATGCGCTTTCGCGGGAAGTCGGTCCGCCGGAAGATCGTGGCGTTGCTGCTCGTACCACTGCTGTCCCTGACGTCCTTGTGGGCGTTCACGACCTACCTCACCGGTCGTGAGGCCAACCAGCTGCTGGACGTCGGCAACGTCGTGCAGCACCTGGGCTATCCGGTGGAGAACGTCATCCTGACCCTCCAGGACGAGCGCCGGCAGAGTCTGCTGTACCTCGCCGACCGGCGCGACGCCGACGCACTGGACGCACTCCGCCGGCGGACCCGGGCCACCGACGAGGCCGTCACCCAGCTGCGGGCCGACACCGACACCCGCGACACCCTCGAGGACCTGTCCGGCGAGGCCGGCGACCGGATGCACGGCGTCCTCAAGGGCCTCTCCTCGCTCGGCTCGCTGCGCACCCAGGTCCAGGACAACACCGTCACCCGCGACGAGGCCCTGGAGAGCTACAACTCCCTTGTCGATCCCGGCTATGACTTCCTTTCCGCACTCCACGCGCTGGAGAATGTGGAGATGGACAAACAGGCCCGGGCGCTGATCACCCTCACCCGTGCCCGGGAGACCCTCTCCCGTGAGGACGCCCTGATGTCCGCGGTGCTGGCCTCCGGCAGCATGAGCCCGCGCGATCTGCGGTCGGTGTCCGACCGGGTCGCCGAGCGCCGGCTCCTGTACCGCGTCGGCCTGCCCGTCCTGCCCGCCCGGGACCGCGGCATCTACCAGGACTACTGGCACGCGGCGAAGGCGCGCGAGCTGACCTCGTACGAGGACCGGGTGATCGCCGCCGGGGCGAAGGACGGACCGCACGCGGTCAACGCCGAGCGGTGGAACGCCGCGGCGCAGCGGGTGCTCGGCGACCTCCACCGGATGGACAAGGACGCCGCCGAGCGCTACCAGGAGCGGGTGGCCCCGGTCGCCACGCACATCCTCCTCAAGGCGGCCATCGCCGGCGTCCTCGGCTTCGTCGTGCTGCTGATCTCGATCGTCGTCTCCTTCCGCGTCGGCCGCCGCCACGTCCGGGACCTGATCCGGCTGCGCAAGACCGCCCACGAGGTGTCCGGCGTACGGCTGCCGAGCGTGATGCGCCGGCTGGCGGCCGGCGAACAGGTCGATGTGGAGACCGAGGCGCCCCGGCTCGAATTCGGCCCGGACGAGACCGGCCAGGTCGGCCAGGCGCTGCACACCCTTCAGCGGGCCGCGATCGAGGCCGCTGTCAAGCAGGCCGAGATGCGCCGCGGCGTCTCCGAGGTCTTCGTCAACCTCGCCCGCCGCAGCCAGGTCCTGCTGCACCGCCAGCTGACCCTGCTGGACGCCATGGAACGGCGCACCGAGGACACCGACGAACTCGCCGACCTCTTCCGGATCGACCACCTGACCACCCGTATGCGGCGGCACGCGGAGGGCCTGGTCATCCTCTCCGGCGCGGCCCCCTCCCGGCAGTGGCGCAAACCGATCCAGCTGATGGACGTGGTGCGCGCGGCGGTCGCCGAGGTGGAGGACTACGAGCGGATCGAGGTCCGCCGACTGCCCCGGCTCGCGGTGGACGGTCCCGCGGTGTCCGACCTCACGCACCTGATAGCCGAACTCCTGGAGAACGCCACGGTCTTCTCCCCGCCGCACACCGCCGTGCAGGTGCTGGGCGAGCGGGTCGCCAACGGCTTCACCCTGGAGATCCACGACCGCGGTCTGGGCATGGCCCCCGATCTGCTGCTGGAGGCCAACCTCCGGCTCGCCGAGACCCCCGAGTTCGAGCTGTCCGACACCGACCGGCTCGGGCTGTTCGTGGTCAGCCGGCTCGCCCGGCGGCAGGACGTACGGGTCTCCCTGCAGCCCTCGCCGTACGGCGGCACCACCGCCGTCGTCTTCATCCCGGGGGCGCTGCTCACCGAGGGCGGCCGGGCCGATGACGAGGGTGCCGCGGACGGTCTGCCCGGCGGCCCGGTCGGCAATGAACTGGAGCATGCGGCGGGCAAGCTGGCCGCGCTCTCCGAGGCGCCGGGCCCGCTGCCCGTGCGGGAGCGGCGCGCGCCGGCCGTCATCGACGGACCGGTCGAACTGGAGGCGCCGCTCGACCGGGACGAGCCGGCTCCCGCCGACGACGAGGACAGCCTCTTCAGGAAGCGCGACCGCGACCGCAAGGGCCCGGCCGGCCCGTCCTCCGCACCGCGCAGCATCGCGCCGGTGCCGCCCGTGCCCGACGGCGAGCAGCACCAGCAGACCCGGGACCAGGCGCCCGGCGGCGGGCTGGCGCCCCTGCCGCGCCGCCACCGTCCGCCGGTGCTGGTCTCCGACCACGGCAGAACGGTCGACGACCCTGACGCCACGGGCAAGCGGGGCGCCGAACGCCCCGGCGCCGAGCGCACCCGCTCCCAGGAACGCGACGCGCGCCGCTCCGAGGCCGGGCCACCGTCGTCCGCCGCGCCACCGGACCCGCCGGCCGGCCCGCGGCCCGTCGAGGACCACGACGCGTCCGGCCCGACCACGCCCCAGGGCCTGCCCCGTCGGGTACGGCAGGCCAGCCTCGCGCCGCAGCTGAAGAAGGACCCGGCGGCGGAGGCGGAGCAGGCACCGG
Source organism: Streptomyces sp. TM32 (assembly GCF_004122755.1). NCBI lineage: Bacteria > Bacillati > Actinomycetota > Actinomycetes > Kitasatosporales > Streptomycetaceae > Streptomyces > Streptomyces sp. TM32. The sequence goes on along the minus strand of NZ_SDIG01000054.1, from coordinate 7,783 downwards.
CGCGGCATCCGGCCGCGGACGACCGCGACGCCGAGGCGGTCCGCGCCCGGATGGCCTCGCTCCAGCGCGGCTGGCAGCGCGGCCGTCGCGACAACGGAGAGGACCCGCGCGCGAGCGCGCCACCACCGGGCGAGGACCCGCCGGCCCCCGCAACGCCGGCCGCGGACCCCACGGCCCCGGCCCCCACCGGCCCGGAGGACACCACAGGCTCCGGCAACCGTGACGCCGCCACGCACGACGGCGACGACACGGGCACCACCGCACCACCAGGAACCACATCGGGAGGGCACGGTCCATGACCGCACCGAAGGCAGCAGCTTCCACCGCACCGGGTTCGGCGAAGGGATCCGGTGACCTGAACTGGCTCCTGGACGAACTGGTCGAGCGGGTCGGCTCCATCCGCAAGGCACTCGTGCTGTCCAGCGACGGCCTGGCCACCGGGGCGTCGAAGGACCTGACCCGCGAGGACGGCGAGCATCTGGCCGCCGTCGCCTCCGGCTTCCACAGCCTGGCCAAGGGCGTCGGCCGGCACTTCGACGCCGGCCAGGTCCGGCAGACCATGGTCGAGCTCGACGAGGCGTTCCTGTTCGTCAGCGCGGCCGGCGACGGCAGCTGCCTGGCCGTGCTGGCCGACGCGGACTCCGATGTCGGCCTGATCGCCTACGAGATGACGCTGCTGGTCAAGCGCGTGGGCACGCACCTGGGCACCGCGCCCCGGTCCGGCCCCTTCGCCTGAGCGCGACGAGGGTGACGCGAGGGTGACGCGATGACGGAGCAGGACGGCCGGGAGCCGCGGGGCCGGGAGACGGCCCGCTGGTTCGACGACGACGCGGGCCCGGTCGTCCGCCCGTACGCGATGACCCGCGGCCGTACCCGTACGGCCGCGGAGAACCGCCTCGATCTGATCGCGCTGGTGATCGCCGAGAGCCGCGCGGAAGAGGCGGTCGACGATCAGATGCTGTCGCCCGAGCATGTGGAGATCGTGGAGCGGTGCCGGCAGGAGCCGCTGTCGGTGGCCGAGTTGGCGGCCGGCCTCGACCTGCCGGTCGGCGTCGTACGGGTCCTGATCGGGGATCTGCTGGATGCGGACCTGGTCCACGTCAGCAGGCCGGTACCGCCGGCCGAGCTGCCGGACGAGAAGGTGCTGCGCGAGGTGATCGACGGCCTGCGCGCGCTGTGAACTCCCCGCGGTCCGATGGCCGCCGCCCGGTCCGTTCGGCCGGGGCGGCGGCCCTCTGCACTCCCGGGCGCCGGGGTGGGACAGCGGTTCCGCCGTGCCGCCCGCGGGCCAGGGCTTCGTTGGGCACGCCTCAACCGCCGGGGTACGGTGCCTGTTGAGCAGCCGTCAACAGGAGGAGACGCGTCGCCATGGCCACGGACGAGACCCCGGACCCCTTCGAACGCCTGGAGATCCAGGTCGGCCCGCACACCTACGACGCACTGGCCTGCGGGCCCGCCGACGGGGAGTTCGTGCTGCTGCTGCACGGCTGGCCCGAGTTCGCCGACTCCTGGAGCGCGGTGCTGCCCGCCCTGGGCACGGCCGGCTACCGCGCCGTCGCCGTCGACCAGCGGGGCTACTCCCCGCGCGCCCGCCCGCCCCGGATCGCCGATTATGCCGTGCCCGAACTCGTCGCCGACGCCCTGGCCTTCGCCGATTCCCAGGGCGCACGGCGCTTCCACCTCGTCTCGCACGACTGGGGCGGCATGGTCGCCTGGGCGCTGGCCGGTGCCCACCCCGAGCGGCTGAAGTCCCTGACCGTGCTGGCCACCCCGCACCCGGACGCGCTCAACCGCGCCGCCTCCACGGACGACACCCAGCACCACCGGCTCGACTACGTCCGCTTCTTCCGCCGCGACGACGGCGCCGCGGAGACCGCCCTGCTCGCCGACGACGCCGCCCGGCTGCGCGCCGCCTACGCCGGCAAGGTCCCCGACGCCCTCGTGGACGCCAATGTCCGCCGGCTCTCCGCACCGGGCGCGCTCACCGCCACCCTGAACTGGTACCGCGCCCCCGAGTCGGTCATCTCGATCCCGGCCGGCCGGATCGGCGTCCCCACCCTCTTCCTGTGGGGCAGCGAGGACACCGCCCTGGGCCGCGGCGCGGCCGAGTCGACGGGGGAGTGGGTGGACGGTCCCTACCGCTTCGAGGCCCTGGAGGGCGCCAGCCACTGGCTGCCCGAAGAGGTCCCCGACGTGGTCGCGCCCAAGATCCTGGATCATCTGGAGCAGTACGCCTGAGGCCGGGACGGGCCGGAAGCCCACTGCGCCCCCGGCCCGCCGCCGTACACTGCGCGCATGTCCGGCAGACGCACCACCCGACTCACCCCCGATCAGCGCAGGGAGCAACTGGTCGGTATCGGGCTGGAGATGCTCGCCGACCGCTCCCTGGACGAGCTGTCCACCGACGAGGTCGCCCGGCGGGCCGGGATCTCCCGGGGACTGCTCTTCCACTACTTCGGCTCCAAGCGCGACTTCTACCGCGCGGTGGTCCGCGCCGAATGCGACCGCTTCACCGCCGCGACGGAACCGGACGTCTCCCTGGAGCCGGTCGCCTGGATGCGGGCCTTCATCGCGGGCTTCGTGGCGTACGTCCTGGAGCACCGGCAGGTGTACCTCGCGCTGGTACGGGGCGCCGCCGGCAGCCACCCCGCGGTCACCGACATCGTCGGCGCCACCCGCGAGACCGTCGCCCGCCGGGTGCACGACGGCCGGCGGCGCCTGGGCATGCCGGACGCCCCGCAGGCCGAACTCGCCACCCGCGCCTGGATGGCGTTCGCCGAGGAGGCGGCCACCACCTGGCCGGTGGAGCGGCCCGGCGCCCGGGACGAGCTGTGCGCGTTCATCGAGTCCAGCCTGGTGAACCTGCTGGGGCTGCTCGACCGGCCCCAGGCCCTCACCCCGCGCTGAGCGCCCGCCGGGGCCGGGCCCACCCGCCTCAACGGCGGTGCCCGGCGCCCTTTTGGGCAGGTTGGCGGCCTTGACCCCCTGGTGTCACCGGGCCGTGATGCATCTCAAGTGGGCGCCGTGCTGAGCACGTTGTACCGTTCCCTTGCACGTGCCGCCTCGTGCGCCGACGCCCGGGGACCAAGCGTGAGCTCCACCCGCACACCCGGCAATTCAGGAGAAGAATCCCATGGCCTTTGGGCGTTCCGATCGTCGCCGCCGGTCCGCCGCCGCCGAGCCGGTGACGCTGAAAATCCTGGTCGCGGGCGGCTTCGGGGTCGGTAAGACCACCCTGGTCGGTGCCGTCAGTGAGATCCAACCGCTGCGCACCGAGGAGCGGCTGACCGAGGCGGGCCGGCCGGTCGACGACCTCGACGGTGTGGAGGCCAAGACGACCACCACCGTCGCGATGGACTTCGGCCGGATCACCGTCAACGAGGGGCTGGTGCTGTATCTGTTCGGCACCCCCGGCCAGGACCGCTTCTGGTTCCTCTGGGACGAACTGGCGCGCGGCGCGCTCGGCGCCGTGGTGCTCGCCGACACCCGCCGGCTCGCGGACAGCTTCTCCGCCATCGACTACTTCGAGCGCCGCGGGCTGCCCTTCACGGTCGCCGTCAACTGCTTCGACGGTGCCGACCGCTATCCGCCGCAGGCCGTACGGGAGGCCCTGGACCTGGCGCCCGGGGTCCCGGTGGTGCTGTGCGACGCCCGGCTGAAGGACGACGCCCGCGACGTGCTGATCTCCGTCGTCGAGCATGCGAAGGAGACCCGCGCCGGCCGGCGGGAGCCCGCGCTTCCCTGACGGGTGCGGCGCCGGTCGACGAGGGCCCGCGACTCCCTGACGGACACGGAAGCACAGCCCGTACCCCGCCGTCCGGGGTACGGGCCGTACGCCTCCAGGGACTGCCGAGAGGAGCCCTGGGCGTCCTGGCCCACCGGACAGGACGCCTAGGACGCCGCCGACCCGTCCTCTGCCAGCCAGCCGAAGCTGCGCTCCACCGCCTTGCGCCACTGGGCGAACTCTCGGTCGCGGGTCGGCCCGTCCATCCGCGGAGTCCACTCCTCGTCGCGCTGCCAGTGGTTCCGCAGCTCGTCCAGGTCCTGCCAGACACCGGTCGCCAGCCCGGCCGCGTACGCCGCCCCCAGACAGGTGGTCTCCGAAATCACCGGGCGGATCACCGGTACGCCCAGCACATCCGACTGATGCTGCATCAGCAGGTGGTTGGCGGTCATCCCGCCGTCGACCTTGAGCCGGGTGATCCGCACCCCCGAGTCCTGGAACATGGCGTCCACCACCTCACGGGTCTGCCAGCTGGTCGCCTCCAGCACGGCGCGCGCCAGGTGCGCCTTGGTGACGAAACCGGTCAGACCGGTGATCACCCCGCGGGCGTCGGAGCGCCAATAGGGCGCGAAGAGGCCGGAGAACGCCGGGACCACATACGCCCCGCCGTTGTCGGGGACGCTCGCCGCCAGCGGCTCGATCTCGTCGGCCGAGGCGATGATGCCGAGCTGATCGCGGAACCACTGCACCAGGGCGCCGGTGATGGCGATCGACCCCTCCAGGCAGTAGACCGGTGCCTCCCCGCCGAGCTGGTAGCCCATGGTCGTCAGCAGCCCGCTCTTGGACGGGACCGGGCGGTTGCCGGTGTTCAGCAGCAGGAACGAGCCGGTGCCGTAGGTGTTCTTGGCCTCGCCGACGCCGTAACACGTCTGGCCGAAGACGGCCGCCTGCTGGTCGCCGAGCGCGGCGGCCACCGGCACCCCGTGCAGCTGCCCGACCGCCGTGCCGTACACCTCGGCCGACGACCGGATCTCCGGCAGCATCGCGGCCGGGACGTTCATCGCCGACAGGATCGCCGGATCCCACTGCAGGGTGCCGAGGTTCATCAGCATCGTGCGGCCCGCGTTGGTCACATCGGTGACATGCACCCCGCCGTCGGTGCCGCCGGTCAGATTCCAGATCAGCCAGGAGTCGATGGTGCCGAACGCGATCTCGCCGCGCTCGGCCCGGGCCCGCAGCCCCGGCACCTCGTCCAGCAGCCAGGCCGCCTTCGGCCCGGAGAAGTAGCTGGCCAGCGGCAGCCCCGTGGCCTCCCGGAAGCGGTCCTGGCCGTCCGTCCCGCCCAGTTCCGCGCACAGCTGGGAGGTCCGGGTGTCCTGCCAGACGATCGCATGGTGCACCGGCCTGCCGGTGGCGCGGTCCCACAGGACCGTGGTCTCCCGCTGGTTGGTGATGCCCAGCGCACTGAGCTGGTCCGCGCGCAGCCCCGCCTTGGTCAGCGCGCCCGCCACCACGGCCTGCACCTTCGACCAGATCTCGGTGGCGTCGTGCTCCACCCAGCCCGGCCTGGGGAAGATCTGGCGGTGCTCGCGCTGGTCGACGGCGACGATCGCGCCGCCGTGGTCGAAGATGATGCAGCGGCTGGAGGTGGTGCCCTGGTCGATCGCTGCTACGTATTTCTCGGTCTTCCCGGTGTGCTCCGTCATGCCGTCACGCCTCCTGGCGTCCTGGTGAGTGGGTGCAGCGGGGGGCTGGGGCCGGTCCGTGCGACACGCCGGGGTCAGAACGCCAGCCGGTAGACCAGGCCGGACAGCACGGCGCCGATCAGCGGTCCGGCCACCGGTATCCAGGCGTAACCCCAGTCGGAGGAGCCCTTGTTGGGTATCGGCAGCACGGCGTGCACCAGGCGCGGACCGAGGTCCCGTGCCGGGTTGATGGCATAGCCGGTGGGCCCGCCCAGCGACAGCCCTATCCCGACCACCAGCAGCGCGACCAGCAGCACATTGATCCCCGAGCCGTAGACCCCTGCCTGCGCGCCCGGGACCTGGCCGATGCCGATGCCCTTGTTCTGCCCGAAGCACAGCAGCGGCAGCACCAGCCCGGCGGTGGCGATGACCTCGGTGACGAGGTTGGCGGCCGGCTTGCGGATCTCCGGGCCGGTGGAGAAGATCCCCAGCGTCGGCTGGGCGAGTTCCCGCTCCGCGTTGGCCGCGAACTGCGCGTAATACAGCGCCCAGGCCAGTACGGCCCCGACCGCCGCGCCGATCATCTGCGCCAGGACGTACAGCGGCACCTCGGACCACGGCGTGCCGCCCGCGATCGCGGAGCCCACCGTCACCGCGGGGTTGAGATGCCCGCCGGACAGCGGTGCCGCGGTGTAGGCGCCGGCCAGCACGCCCATGCCCCAGCCGAAGGCGATCACCACCCAGCCGGCGCCCTTCGCCTTGGAGTGGTGCAGGGTGACGGCGGCGCACACACCCGCGCCGAAGAGAATGAGTATCGCGGTCCCGATCACTTCACCGACGAAGATGTCCCCATTGGTATACATGGCGGCTCCTAGGCCCTCGCCTCGCCCGGGGACGTCCCCCGGTCCTCCGTGCAGGGTGCGTGCCACCGGCGGGCAGCGGGCAGCCGCCGCCACCGGGCCGGGGTGCCTGAGTTGGCAGTGCCGACTGGCATCCGGAAGTGTTCACCGGTGCTGAGGGGGCGTCAAGGTCGCGTGCGGCAGAGGTTGTTGACGCCTGCGATCGGATGCGACGGGCCTTGGGGCACCCCCGTCAGCCGCCGGCCCCCGCACCCTCCTGGACCGCACCCGCCGCGGTCACTTCACTCCGCGCACTCCTCGCGCTCACCGCACCGCCACCACCGCCGACCCGTGCCCGAACAGCCCCTGATTGGCGGTCATGCCCACCCGGGCACCGGGCACCTGACGGCCGCCGGCCTCTCCCCTCAGCTGCCAGGTCAGCTCGCAGACCTGGGCGATCGCCTGGGCCGGCACTGCCTCGCCGAACGAGCTCAGACCGCCGCTGGCGTTCACCGGCAGCCGCCCGCCCAGCGCCGTCACCCCGTCCCGCAGCAGCCCGGCACCCGCACCCGCGCCGCACAGCCCCAGATCCTCGTACCACTCCAGCTCCAGTGCGGTGGACAGGTCGTAGACCTCGGCCAGCGAGAGGTCCTCGGGGCCGATCCCGGCCTCCTCGTAGGCGGTGCGCGCGATCGAGGCCCGGAATCCGGTTGCGGGCTCCGGTACGGCGGCCGCGGAGTCGGTGGCGATGTCCGGCAGGTCCAGCACGGTCCGCGGGTACTGCGGGGTGGCCGTGGAGACCGCGCGGATCCGCACCGGATCGGCCACGCCGTGCCGCCGTGCGAAGTCCATGCTGGTCAGGACGAGTGCGGCGGCGCCGTCGGAGGTGGCGCAGATGTCCAGCAGCCGCAGCGGATCGGCGACCACGGCCGATGCAGCGACCTCCTGCGCGGTGACCGGTGTGCGGTAGCGGGCGTACGGATTGGCCGCGCCGGCCGCCGCGTTCTTCACCTTCACCTGCGCGAAGTCGTCGGCCGTATCGCCGTACAGCGCCATCCGGCGGCGTGCGTACAGTCCGAAGTACGCCGGGTTGGTGGCGCCCAGCACCCGGAACCGCAGCCAGTCCGGATCGTCGGGCCGGTCCCCGCCCGCCGGGGCGAAGAAGCCCTTGGGCGCGGCGTCGGCGCCGACCACCAGGGCCACGTCCGCCTGGCCCGAGAGGATCTGCGCCCGCGCGGTGCCGATGGCCTGGGCGCCGGAGGCACAGGCCGCGTAGACGCTGGTCACTCGGGCGCCCTGCCAGCCCAGAGCCTTGGCGAAGGTCGCGCCCGCCACGTACCCGGGGTAGCCGCCGCGGACCGTGTCCGCCCCGACCACGCTCTGTACGGCACGCCAGTCGAGCCCGGCGTCCGCGAGCGCCGCCCTGGCCGCCTTGGTGCCGTACTCGACGAAGCTGCGCCCCCACTTGCCCCAGGGGTGCATACCGGCGCCCAGCACGGCGATGTCGCGGGTCGGGGAGGTGGGGGAGGTGGGGG
>NZ_SDIG01000053.1:0-34928 GCF_004122755.1 Streptomyces sp. TM32 | reverse complement strand
CCTCCCACGCCGCACCGCCGCCCGTCGGCCCGACCGTCAGCACAGGCGAACGGCCGGATGTGCAAGGCCGGCCACTCTCCCCCACCCAACTCCCCCCGCTCAGCGCGAAGAAGCCCCCCACACTTTCGACCGCGACGACGAAACCGAAGTCCCCGAAGAAGGCCGAGTGCAGCCCTGGTGACTTCGGCAGCCGGACCGGACCCGAGCTGGTCAAGGCCGTCCAGGACGCGACCGTGGAGTGTGTGAACACCCTCTTCTCGATCACCGGCACGGATGCCCATGACGTGTTCCGCGAGGAGCAGATGGTCACCATGGCCGAGGCCTTCAAGGACGCGGCGGGGGCGTACTCCGGCGACAACTCGAAGAACACGTTGCAGCTCGTGATGTTCCTGCGGGCCGGCTACTACGTGCAGGACAACCACGCTGACGACGTCGGCGACTACGGTCAGAACCTGGCGACGCCCATGGAGGGCGCCCTGGACGCCTTCTTCGCCAACCCCAGCTCCAAGAAGGTCACCGCGGAGAACGGCGATGTCCTCAGCGAGGTCATGACCCTCTCCGACAGCTCCAACGAGCAGGGCCGCTATCTGAAGGTCTACAAGGAGGTGCTGAGCGGGTACGACAGCTCCTACAACGACATCCCCAGCATGCTGGCGGCCGTCAACAACGTCTACACCCCGCTCTGGCGCGGGAACTGGAACCCGGAGTACGTGAAGGCGGTGGCGGCCGACCCGAGCATCATCGACACGCTCGACAAGTTCGCGCACGACCACCTGGACATGCTGGGCACCGAGAACTCGTACCTGGACTCCAACGCCGGGATGAACGTGGCGCGTTACGTCGAGCACCAGGCCCTCCAGGAGAAGGTCCGGCCGCTGATGAAGGGCCTGCTGGACGCCTCGAAGATCACCGGCAAGACCGCGCCGATGTGGGTCACGGTCGCCGCCCAGGCCGACTCCTACGACAAGGACAAGTGCTCGTACTACGGCGTCTGCGACCTGGCCGGGCAGCTCACCAAGGCGGCCCTCCCGGTCAGCCACAACTGCGACGAGAAGCACGTCATCAAGGCGCAGAAGCTGACCGACGCCGAACTCGGTGCCGCCTGCGACAGCATCCTGAAGCAGGACGCGTACTTCCACGACAAGGTGAAGGACAACGGCCCGATTCCGGACCAGTACCTGTCGACCATCCAGCTCTCCGTGTTCGGCAGTCGCAGCGACTACCAGACCTACGCCGGGGCGATCTACGGCGTGGACACCAACAACGGCGGCATCACCATGATCGGGGACCCGACCAAGCCCGACAACAAGCCGATGTCCATCATGTACCAGAGGGACGACGACAACGGCTTCCCGGCCCGGATCTGGAACCTCAACCACGAGTACACGCACTACCTCGATGCCCGCGACGACATGAAGGGCGACTTCACCCAGCAGACATCGGTCGCGGACGTCTGGTGGATCGAGGGGCTCGCCGAGTACATCTCGTACGGCTACCGCAAGATCACCGATGACGAGGCGGTCAGCGAGGCCGGCAAGCACACCTACAAGCTGAGCACGCTGTTCCAGACCACCTACGAGAACAGCAACACCACCCGCACCTACCCGTGGGGCTACCTCGCGGTCCGCTATATGTTCGAGAAGCACCCGGAGGACATCTCCACCATGCTCGGCCACTTCCGGACGGGCGACTACCAGGGCGGCTACGCCGTGTACCACAACATCGGTACGAACTACGACGCCGACTTCGACGCCTGGCTCACCGAGTGCGCGGCCGGCGCCTGCAAGGCCGGGTGACGTACGGAGTACCGCACCGCACAAGGCATGAAGCGCACGTCATGAAGCACGAGGCAGGCAGCGCACACGCCTGAAGCACACGACATAAGGCATGAGGCTCCTGACGCGGATCCGCTCGGCGGCGGCCGAGCGGATCCGGCAGGGGCCTCATGCCGGTGCCCGCGACTCAGGACTTGGTCAGCCGTAGCCCTCGGGTCAGAACCGGTCCGGGAATTGACGACGGCCCAAGCAGCCCGGCCGAGCGCGACCGTCAGCGACGCCGGCGGGCGTTGAGCCGGGCGGCCTGGCGCGTCAGGTGATCGCGCTCGGCGAGGTTGGATGCCTTGTGGGCCGCCTCGGCGTACAGCCGTGCCGCCGTTGCCAGGTCGCCGTCGCGCTCGTGGAGGTACGCCGCCGCCGCGGTGTGGCGGGGCAGTTCGTCGTTCAGCGCCGCGAGCGCCGCCAGGCCGGCGCGCGGTCCGTCGGCCTCGCCGACAGCGACTGCGCGGTTGAGCCGGACGACCGGACTGCCGGTCAGGCGCACGAGCTCGTCGTACCACTCGACGATCTGCACCCAGTCGGTCTCCTCGGCAGTGGGCGCATCGGCGTGGAGTGCCGCGATGGCGGCCTGGGCCTGGAACTCGCCCAGCCGGTCGCGGGCGAGGGCCGCCTGAAGGATCTCGACGCCCTCGGCGATCGACGCGGTGTCCCACCGGCCGCGGTCCTGCTCGGCAAGCGGCACCAGGCTGCCGTCGGGCGCGGTCCGGGCGGCGCGCCGGGCGTGGTGGAGCAGCATGAGGGCGAGCAGCCCGGCCACCTCGGGGTGGTCGATCTGGGCTGCGAGCTGCCGGGTGAGCCGGATGGCCTCGGCGGCGAGGTCGACGTCGCCGGAGTAGCCCTCGTTGAAGACCAGGTAGAGGACGCGCAGCACGGTGGCGACGTCGCCGGGCCGGTCGAACCTTCCCCGAGCTCTCGACTTCTCCCCCGGCCCTCGGCCGGGAGGTGCCCCCGGACCAGGGGAGACGCCGATCCCGGAGACGGTGCGCTTGGCCCGGCTGATGCGCTGCGCCATGGTCGCCTCGGGTACCAGGTAGGCCTGGGCGATCTGACGGGTGGTCAGCCCGCCGACGGCGCGCAGCGTGAGCGCGACCGCGGACGACGGCGTCAGCGACGGATGGGCGCACAGGAAGTAGAGCTGGAGCGTGTCGTCCACCGCGGGGACGGGCCCGGGCGCCGGCTCCTCGTCGACGAGCTCCTCCCGCCGGCGGCGGGCGTCGTCGGCCCGCCTCGCGTCGAGGAACTTGCGCCAGGCCACGGTGACCAGCCAGCCCTTCGGGTCCCGCGGAGGGTCGGCCGGCCAGACGCGGATCGCCTGGAGGAGGGCGTCCTGCACCGCGTCCTCGGCCGCCGCGAAGTCGGCTCCGCGGCGGACGAGGGCGGTGAGCACGCTGGGCGTGAGGCTGCGGAGCAGGGCCTCGTCCATCGATGAGGTCACCGGTGAGGGCACTCCGTGGTGGTGGGCGACTCGGTCAGGAACGGGCGCAGCTCCAGCCACTCGTGGATCGGCTTGCCACCCGCCCCGGGGGCGGCCGACAGCTCCCCGGCCAGCTCGACGGCCCGCTCGTAGCTGTCGACATCGATGATCATCCAGCCGGCGATCAAGTCCTTGGTTTCCGCGAACGGGCCGTCGGTGACCGGCGGGCGCCCCTCGCCGTCGTAGCGGACCCACGCTCCCTCGGGGGCGAGCGCCTGACCGCTGACGAACTCACCGGTCTCCTCCAGCCGGGCCGCGAAGTCGTTCATGTACTGCACATGCGCCGAGATCTCCTCCGGCGTCCACTGGTCCATCGGCACGTCGTTCACCGCTGCCGGGGCGCCGCGGTAGTGCTTGAGAAGCAGGTACTTGGCCATCGTGGTTCTCCTCGGTGCTGGTGCGACCCATTGTGGTCGCGGTCACTGCGGGGACGGAGCCGGCTACGGGTTCTCGACATCGGCGTGGGAAATTTTTTGCTCGCGTTCCGCGGCAGGGGCATTCCGCCAGGTGCCTGGGCGCAGGCAGGTCCTCGGTCGCAGGTCGGGCCCCGGTCGCAGGCAGGTCCCTGGTCGCCGGCCGGTCGGGCCATCCCAGTCGGCCGGACCGTCCGGGCCCGCCGGCGGGCTGATGGGGCCGAGTGGCTCATGCCGTACGGCGGCCGCTCCGATCATCCTGGAGAGGTGGGGCAGTGCGCCGGCCGCCACGGCGAACGAGCCGGTGAGGGTCGCCTCGGCCGCCGAGGGCCTGACGTCGCCCACGACTGCCCGACCTGCCGCATCCGTCGGAGGAGGCTGAGCACCTCATGACGAACCTCATCACCGTCGGTCTGGACGGCACCCCGCAGTCGGTCTCCGCGGCCGTGTGGGCCGCGCGGGAGGCGACGCTGCGCCAGGCCCGGCTGCGGCTGCTGCACGCCTGGGTCCTGCTCGCTCTGGAGGCAGACGGCACTCCGTCACCGAAGGCGGAGCAGAACTACTGGCCACGCCGGATCGTCGAGGAGGCAGAGGCGGCGGTCCGGTCGGCCTGCCCGGACCTCCCCGTGGAGGTGAGTCTGGTGCGCAAGGACCCGTTCGAGGCCCTGACCGATGCCGTCGGGCAGTCGGATCTGCTGGTCCTGGGCTCGCGGGGGCTGGGTGCCGCGGCCCGCTTCACCCTGGGGGAAACCGGCCTGGAGCTGGTGACCCACACCGAGACCCCGACGGTTCTGGTACGCGCCCAGCAGGAGCAGGAGGCGCCCGCCGGCGGCGCGAACGGACGAAAGGTGACCGTTGGTGTCGGTCTGCATGCCGCCTGCGAAGAGGTGCTCATGTTCGCCTTCGAAACGGCGGCACGGCGGGACGTCCCGCTGCATGCCGTGCACGGCAGGCACCTGCCCTCGTACGCCTACAACCGCGGTGGCGGTGTGGAGCGCTCCGCCGCGGAGGAAGCGGTGCACGATGCACAGGGCGAGCTGGCCGCCTCGCTGCGTCCATGGCGGGAGAAGTTCCCGGCCGTTCCGGTGGACGAGGAGGTGGTGATGGAGAATCCGGTGTCTGCCCTCCTGCACCGCAGCGCGCACGCGGACCTCCTGGTCGTCGGCCGTCGGCGCCGGGGGCGTCTGCTGCCCCCTCGGATCGGCCACGTCGTACAGGCCGCGGTCCACCATGCCCCGTGTCCCGTGGCGATCGTCCCGCACTCATGAAATCCGGACCGCGACGGACGGCACGGATGGCGAAGGGATGTGGACGTGATGACGAAACGCGAGCAGGGCTCCGGGGCAGGGGCCGCCCCGGCCGGCAGTGACCTGGGGCGGCGTGCCGCGCTCCGCAGGGAGCAGCTGGGGCTGACCCGTGCGCATGTCGCGGCCCGGGTCGCCGCCTCGCCGGGGTATCTCCGGTACGTGGAGGAAGGCGCTGCCGAACCGGGCATCGGCTTCCTGCTGCGCCTGGCCGGTGCGCTCGACACCACGGTGGACGAACTGGTGGGAGGGACGACGGAGCTGCCGGCGGGCTTCGGTGCGGCCGCGGCGCATCCCGAGGTGCTGGTGCTCAGCCCCGCCGAGTGCCGCGAGAAGCTCTCCACCCACGGCGTCGGCCGCGTGGCGGTGACCGTCGATGACGCACCCGCCGTCTTCCCCGTGAACTACACCGTCGCCGGCGAACTGGTCGCCTACCGCACCGATCCCGAAGCCGGACCGGCCGCGGCGGCCGGCCATGAGGTCGCGCTGGAGGTCGACCACCTCGATGACGCCTTCAGCCAGGGCTGGAGCGTCCTGGTCGTCGGGCCGGCCAACGCCGTCACCGATGCGCACGAGGCCCGCCGGCTGGCGGATCACGCGCACACCGGCCCCTGGGTCGGCGACGGGCGCGAGCTGTGGATCGCGATCCGTCCGACCCGGATCACCGGGCGCCGGATCCGGGTCAGGGGCACCCACGCCTCGTCGAAAGCGAGGCCGTGAGGAGGACGGGTCGAGGTCGAGGGCAAGGTCGAGGTCGAGGGCAAGGTCGAGGTCGAGGGTCCGGGGCCCGCAGCCCCGGCGGCGTGGAGGAATGTCATGGGCGGCTCGGTAGTCGTAGGTCTGGACCGGCTCGGGAACAGCGTGCCGGCGGTGCGCTGGGGCGCCGAGGAAGCCGCGGCCCGGGGCCTCCCGCTGCACCTCCTGCATGCCTGGACCTCCCATCCCCTGAACCTCCCGCTCGCCCCGGAAGCCACGAGCAAGCGGCGCTTCGGGGCCGAGGTACTGGGCACGGCCGAAGCGATGGCGCTCGAGGCGCATCCCGGCCTGTCGGTGACCACCGAACAGGTCGCGGAACAGGCGGTGGACGCCCTGGTGGAGCGCGGTGGCCAGGCCATGATGATGGTGCTCGGATCGCGCGGGCACGGCGCCATCGCCGGCTTCCTGCTCGGCTCGGTCAGCCTGCACGTGCTGGGGCGCGCGCAGTGCCCGGTGGTCCTCGTGCGGGAGGAGGAGACCGCCGTCTACGGGCGGCCGGAGATCGTGGTCGGTGTCCAGGAGCCCGGGACGAAGGGCGAGGGCGTGCTGGACTTCGCGTTCGCCGCTGCCGAGGCCCATCACGTGGCGGTGCGCGCCGTGCGGGCGTGGCAGTCTCCCGCGGGCGTGGAGCCGGTGCCCACCGCACCCGCCTCCTCGGCGGAGGACGGCGGGCCCCCGGCCGCGGAGGAAGAGTTGCTCACCGACATCCTGGCGCCGTGGCGGGCGAAGTTCCCCGGCGTGGGCGTCATCCCGCACATCCGGCGGGGCAGAGTGGCCGCGGTGCTGCTGGAGGCCTGTGCGCAGGCCGGTCTCCTGGTCGTCGGCCGTCGGGTGCAACGCACCCCGATGCCCCTCGGCCCCCTCGTCCTCGCCGTTCTGCATCATTCCCCGTGCCCCGTCGCGGTCGTGCCGCGGCTCTGAGCGCCGTCGGGAGGGGGCGAGCACGGCGGATTGCGGGCGGCAGGCACGGCCGGATACGAACGGCGTGATGCGGACGGTTTCCCTTGCCCACGCGCGCCGAGCGGTGCTCCTGACACCCGGACCGGACACCGGGGCCGGACGCGGGGCCGGGTCCGCGTCCCTCGGCTCAGTGCGGCCCGGCCGCCGGGTCCGGTGGTGCGGCGGCCTGGCTGGCGAGGACGGCTGCCTGGATGCGCCGCTCCACGCCGAGTTTGGCGAGCAGACGGGAGATGTGGTTCTTGACGGTCTTCTCGGACAGGTAGAGCCGCTTGCCGATCTGACGGTTCGTCAACCCTTCGCCGATCAGGCCGAGGATCTCCCGCTCCCGCGGGGAGAGCCCGGACAGCGCGTCCTCCTCGGGCGCCGTCTCGGGGTCCGCGCCCCGCAGACTGCTCATCAGCCGTGTCGTGGTCGCCGGATCCAGCATCGAACGACCGGAGGCGATCGTCCGCACCGCGGTGACGAGGTCCGCCCCCTTGATCTCCTTCAGCACATAACCGGCCGCACCGGCCATGATCGCGTCGAGCAGCGCCTCGTCGTCGTCGAACGAGGTGAGCATCAGGCATCCCAGCCCCGGCATGCGCGAGCGCAGCTCCCGGCACACGGAGACGCCGTCCCCGTCCGGCAGCCGCACGTCCAGCACCGCGACGTCCGGCCGCAGCGCCGGGCCGCGAGCCAGCGCGTGGTCGGCCGTGCCGGCGTCGCCCACCACGTCGATGTCGGGTTCGGCATCGAGCAGATCCTGCACACCCCGCCGGACGACCTCATGATCGTCGACGAGGAACACCCGGATCGGCCGCTCCGGTGAGAAGGTGTCCGCCCGGCAGGTGTCCGGCTTGCCCATCACGCCCTCCGACGGGTACGACGTCCGCTTCCACCCCGCTTTCCCATCGTGGCCCCTGGCGCATCGGCGTGCCATGGCTGAGCGGTCCGGCCACCTGCTGTGCGGGCCCCGCACCCGCCTACCGGCGCCCGGAACCGCGGCCCGCCACCGGCGGCTCCCCCTGTTCGGGAGCCGGTCCTTCGAGGTCGAACGTCACGTCCACGACGCCCTCGACCGCCCGCACCAGCCGTGCCGCGACGGGGAGCAGCGCGGCGTCGCGGATCCGGCCGCTGAGGGTGACCACCCCATCCGTGACGCCGACCGACAGCTCCGGTGCCGAGGCGCCGAACAGCCGGCCCACGACCTCCGTACGCACCTCCGCCGCCAGGTCCTCATCGGAGCGGAGGAAGACCTTCAGCAGGTCCGAGCGGCTGACGATGCCCTGGAGCATCCCTCCGCTGTCGACCACGGGCAGCCGCTTCACGGACTTGTACGCCATCGTCCGCGCCGCCTGCGCGAGGGTGTCGCCGGCGTGCACCGTGAGGGCCGGCGAGCTCATCAGCTCCCCCGCTGTCACGCCGCCGGCCTTGCGCACCGCGTCCGACCGCCGCAGCTGCTCCAGCCGGTCGGGGGCGGTTTCCCGGAACTCCTCCTTGAGCAGCAGATCGGCCTCGGAGACCACCCCGACCACGCGCCCCTCCCCCGCGAGTACGGGCAGTGCGCTGACCTTCCACTGCTGCATCGTCTCGACGATCTCCTTGAAGCCCGCCTCCTGCCCGATGGCCACCACCGCCTGTGTCATGACATCGCGGACGGTGCGCGGAGTATGCGCCATGGCTCCTCCTCGGTAGGGGTCCTCGGTACGGGCCGCCGCCGCATGGGGCCTGCGACACGTCCCGTCGTGCGCTTGCCGGGCGGCGCCGGGCAGCGGCCGCCCGGCCCCGGAGTCCGCCGATCGGCAGGACGCCCCCTGCGGACCCACCCATCGGCCGGTGGCCCTCCGCCCACCTCACCGCATTTCGCCCAGCCCGCCCGTCGCCGAGGGCCCCGTACGGGCGGCGTCCGGCCCGGTCACGTCGAACTCCACGTCCACCACGCCCTCGACCGCGCGGACCAGGCGGGCGGCCACCGGGATGAGCGAGGTGTCCCGGACGTGTCCGCGGAGCGTGACGACCCCGTCGGCGACGGTGACCTGCAAGTCCTTGGCCGGCGTCGGGAACAGTGCACCGACGATGTCCCGGCGGACCTCCTCGGCCAGGTCGTCGTCCGAGCGCAGAAAGACCTTCAGCAGGTCGGCCCGGCTGACGATGCCGTGCAGCACCCCGTGCGCGTCCACCACCGGAAGCCGCTTGACGGACTCCCGCGCCATCACCCGGGCGGCCTGGGAGAGCGTGGCATCGGCGCATACGGTCAGCGCCGGACTGGTCATCAGCTCGCCCGCCGTCACCGCTTCCGCCCGGCGGACGTCGTCGACCCGCCGCAGCTGCTCCAGCCGGTCGGGGTCCGACTCCCGGAACTCCTCCTTGGGGAGCAGATCGGCCTCGGAGACCACCCCAACTACCCGGCCCTCCGCCGCCAGCACCGGCAGCGCACTGACCTGCCAGCGTTCCATGGTCTCGATGATCTCCTTGAACCGCGCCGCACGATCGACCGCGGCCACGGTCGTGGTCATCACGTCGCTGACGATGTGCGGGGTGTTCAACATGGCGCCACGCCTCCTCGCTGCCGGCCGTCGCGAAACGGCTTGACACTTCCAGGGTGAGCGGGGCGGCCGGGGGCGGACAGGGCCGTCCGGTCCCTTCCTCCGTCGTCCGGTCGGCCCCTCAGCCCCCGGATCCTTCGGCTGCGGCCGGGGGGAACGTCACGGTGAACGCCGTGTGCCCGGGGCGGCTGGTCATCGCGACCGAGCCGCCGTGTGCGGTCACCACCGCGTGCACGATGGCGAGCCCGAGCCCGGTGCCACCGGCGGCACGCGAACGGCTGTGGTCCGCCCGGACGAAACGGCCGAAGATCTCGGAGCGGACCTCGTCCGGGATTCCCGGGCCGTCGTCCGCCACGGTCAGCCGCGTGCCGTGCGCATCGGTCAGGAGCCGCACCGTGACGGCGGTCCCGGCCGGCGTGTGGCTGCGGGCGTTGGCGAGCAGATTGCCGATCACCTGATGCAGCCGGTGTTCGTCACCGGTGACGGTCACCACCGTCTCCGGCAGCTCCAGCAGCCACCGGTGGTCCGGGCCGGCCGCCCGCGCGTCGTCCGTCGCGTCGAGCACCAGGCGGGTCAGGTCCACCGGGGCGCGTTCCAGCGCGCGGCCCGCGTCGAGCCGGGCGAGCAGCAGCAGGTCGTCCACCAGGCGGCTCATCCGCTCCGACTCCGACTGGATGCGGTCCAGGGCGCGCCGCACCTCGGCGGGGACGGGCCCGTGGTGGCGCAGGGCGAGTTCGGCGTGGCCGCGGACGTGAGCCACGGGGGTGCGCAGCTCGTGGCTGGCGTCGGCGGCGAAGTGGCGCAGCCGCTCCTCGCCGGCCTGCCGGCGTTCCAGGGCGTTGCCGACGTGGCCGAGCATCCGGTTCAGCGCGGTGCCCACCTGCCCGACCTCGGTGTGCGGGTCCGTCACCGGAACCGGGGCGGGCATCGCCACCTCGCCGCTGGCCAGGGGGAGCTCGGCCACGTTCGCGGCCGTGGCGGTCACCCGGCGCAGCGGGCGCAGGGACAGCCGTACCCACATCGCCCCCACGACGCCGGTCACCAGCAGGGCCCCGCCGAAGACCGCCGCCTCCACCACCTCGAGCCGCTGCACGGTCTCCTCGACCGGGTGCAGCGGCAGCCCCGTGACGAGGACGTCGCCGTCGTCTCCGGGGACGGCGTTGACGCGGTAGCGCCCCAGTGCGGACAGCCGGATGCCGTGCCCGGTGCCGTCCGGGGGAAGGGCGGCCAGCGCCCGGCGGTCGTCGCCGGTGAGCGGCACCTGTGCGTCTGCCGCCGCCCGGACCACGGCCGCCTGTGTCGTGGTCCCGCGCAGCAGCCGGGCGCCGAACGTGCCCTCCGACTGGCCGCGGGTGTCGGGCCGGTTGTCGGCGTCCGGCCGCGTCTCGTGTTCCAGGCTCGCCGCGAACCGGCCACCCGACGCGGACAGCTGCTGGTCCACGCGGCGCACGAGAAACCCTTCGAGGGCGAGGACCGTGGTCACGCCGACGGCCAGACAGGCCAGCGCGAGGAGGGCGACCAGACCCGCGGTGAGCTGGCTGCGCAAAGTGCGCGGAAACAGCCGTTTCATGCCGCCTCCGGCTTGAGGACGTAGCCGACGCCCCGGACCGTGTGGATCATCGGCGCCCGGCCGGCGTCGATCTTCTTCCGCAGATAACTGATGTAGAGCTCGACGACGTGCGACCTGCCGCCGAAGTCGTAGGACCAGACCCGGTCGAGGATCTGCGTCTTGGACAGCACCCGTCGCGGGTTGCGCATCAAGAAGCGCAGCAGCTCGAACTCGGTGCGGGACAGTTCGACGAGGTCGCCGCCGCGGACGACCTCCCTCGCCTCCTCGTCCATCACCAGGTCGCCGACCACCAGCCGGTCGCCCTCCGGCGCCTGCGCCATGCCGGCCCGGCGCAGCAGCCCGCGCAGCCGCGCCAGCACCTCTTCGAGGCTGAACGGCTTGGTCACGTAGTCGTCACCGCCCGCAGTGATCCCCGCGATGCGGTCCTCGACGGAGTCACGTGCGGTCAGGAAGAGGACACAGACGGTTTCCAGCTCCTGGCGCAGCAGGTGCAGCACCCGCAGGCCGTCGATGTCGGGGAGCATCCAGTCCAGGACGACGGCGTGCGGACGGAACGTCCGGGCCACCGTGAGCGCCCCGGCGCCGTCGGCCGCGGTGCGGACCGCCCAGCCCTCGCCGGCCAGCGCTCCGGACAGCACTTCGGTCAGGTCGGGCTCGTCGTCGATCACGAGGACGCGGACCGCTGCTCCCTCGTCGCCGTGCGGGTGGCCGGAGGTGGGGTGGTTGTCCATGGTCACTCCAGGATCCCCCGCCCCAGGGCGTGCCCGGGCACGTCCCTGCTCTGAGTTTCCTCTGAATCCGGCCTGCCCCGGTCTCACGGCCGGCCGCTCAGAGGTTCTTCAAAGGTTCCGCTGCCACGGTAGCCCTCCCCACGGAAACGGAGCCCCATGACCGCCCTCTCGCACCCCCGCCGCGGTGCGGCCCGGAGCCCGCGCCCAGGTCGGCCACCCTCCTTCGTGCCGCTCCTGGCACAGGTCGCCGTCTGGGCAGGAGCCGCCGGTGTGCTCGGCCTGTGGTGGAGCGACACCCCGTCCGTCGTGAGCCCGGCGGACTGGCTGACCGGCGCCGGCCGGATCACCGGGCTGCTGGCCGGATACGGCTGCGCGGTACTGGTGGCGCTGATGGCCCGGGTTCCGCTGCTGGACCACCGCGTGGGCACGGACCGGCTGGCCCGCTGGCACGCCATGGGCGGCCGCTACACCCTCTCCCTCGTCCTCGCCCACACCCTGCTGATCATCTGGGGGTACGCGCTCACCTCGCACAGCAGCGTGGTGCACCAGACGACCACGCTCGTCCTGGACTATCCCGACATGCTCAAGGCCACCGCGGCCTTCCTGCTCCTGATGGCCACCGCCGTCGTCTCGGCGCGGGCCGCCCGCCGCAGGATGAGCTACGAAACCTGGCACTACCTCCACTTCGCCACCTATCTGGCCCTCTTCCTCGCCTTCGGCCACCAGCTCTCCAACGGCGCGGACTTCGTCGGCCACCGGCCCGCCCAACTCGCCTGGTACGCCCTCTACTTCGCCGTGGCGGCACTCCTTGCCTGGTACCGCTTCCTGCTCCCCGTACGCCGGGCGCTGCGCCACCGCCTCCGCGTCGCCGACCTCCGCCGGGAGGCACCGGGGGTGGTCTCGGTCCACCTCACCGGCCGGCACCTGACCGAACTGGGCGCACAGTCCGGCCAGTTCTTCCGCTGGCGATTCCTGGCACCCGGGCTGTGGTGGACCGCCAACCCGTACTCCCTCTCCGCACCGCCGCTCCCCCACCACCTGCGCATCACCGTGAAGGATGCCGGCGGGCACAGCGCGGCCCTGGCGGGCCTGCGGCCCGGAACCCGGGTCTGGGCCGAAGGCCCCTACGGCGCCTTCACCGCACGGCGCCGCAGGGCCGACAAGGTGCTGCTGCTTGCGGGAGGCGTCGGCATCACCCCCCTGCGCGCCCTGTTCGAGACGCTCCCCGGCGAGGTCACCCTCGTCTACCGGGCGCGGCGGCCCGAGGACCTCGCGCTGCGCTGCGAGCTCGACGCCATCGCCGCGGCCCGCGGGGCGACCGTGCACTACGTCGTCGACGAACCGGCCGTCCATTCCTCCCCGTTGACGGCCCGCGCCCTGCACCGCCTGATACCGGACCTGGCCGCGCACGAGGTGTATCTGTGCGGCCCGCCCGGCATGACCGAGGCCGCCCGGCGCGCGCTGCGGGGCGCCGGGATACCGCGCCGTCACATCCACCACGAGTCGTTCGAGTTCTGAAGGAGCCACCGCGTGCGCCGAGCCGTCCTCACCACCGCGTCGACCAGCGCCCTGGTCGTCCTCCTGCTCACCCTCAAGCCCCACCACAGCGCCGGCCCGGCCGGAGGGAGCCCGCAGACGGGTGTCGCCGCGGCACCGGCGCCTACCGGCAGCACACACCGGGGCAGCACTTCGGCACCGGTACCTACGCGCAGCACACACCGGGGCGCCACTTCGGCACCGCCCCCCACCGGCAGCACACATCGCGGCGCCGGACACGGCAACGGGACGCACACCGGGGCCCCGGTCAGCACCAAGTACGGCACCGTACAGGTCGCCATCAGCGTCAAGGCCGGGCAGCTGTCGGCCGTCAAGGTGCTGCAGGCGCCCTCCGAGGACGCCCACAGCCGCGAGATCGCCGCCTATGCCCTGCCGCGCCTGACCCAGGAGGCCCTGAACGTCCACAGCGCCCGTATCGACGCGGTGTCCGGTGCCAGCTACACCAGCGCGGGATACATCCGGTCCCTGCAGAGCGCACTGGACGAAGCCGGTGTCTGAGCAGCGGCGCGGCCTGCGCCATGTCGAGCAGGCGATGGGCACGGTGTTCTCGTTCGACATCCGCGACACACCCACCGCCGCCATCGCCTCCGCCCTGCGTGCCGCCGTCGCCTGGCTCCACCACGTCGACGAGGTCTTCTCCCCCTACCGTCCCGGCAGCGCCATCAGCCGCCTCGGGCGGGGCGAGATTTCCCCTGCCGACTGCTCGCCCGAGGTACGGGAGGTACTCGGCCTCTGCACGCGGGTACGCCGTGCCACCGACGGCTGGTTCAGCCACACGCCGGCCGGCACCCTCGACCCCTCCGGCCTGGTCAAGGGGTGGGCCGTGGAACGCGCCTGGCGGATCCTGGACACGGCGGGCGCACGCAACATCTGCGTGAACGGCGGCGGCGACCTCCAGCTCGGCGGGGAGTCCGCCCCCGGCGTGCCCTGGCGCATCGGCATCGCCCATCCCCTGCGCCCCGGTGCCCTGTGCACCGTCGTCACGGGTCGCGACCTGGCCATCGCCACCTCGGGCAGCGCGGAACGCGGCGCGCACATCCTCGACCCGCACACCGGCGCGCCCGCCGACGGCCCCGCGTCCGTGACCGTGGTCGGCCGCCGGCTGACCACGGTCGACGCCTACGCGACGGCGGCCTTCGCCATGGGAGGGCGGGCCGCCGAGTGGCTGGAACACCTCGACGGCCATGAGGGGTTCGCCGTTCTTCGGGACGGCCGGTCCTGGCGGACCAACGGATTCCCCGGCGATGAATGAGGCGTCCGTCAGACGCGACGGACGTCGGCGGTGACGATCACACCGTCCTGAACGGTGTACGTACCGGTGAACCGCTGGTGGGAGCCGTCGATCAGCGTCAGGTCGAGGGTCACCGTGACCTTGTTGCCGACCACGGAGCGGACGGAGACGATGTCGTGGTCGGTGCCCTGGTTGGCCGTCACGAAGGAGTCGTACGGCTGCCCTGAGGTGTTCTTCCCGCCCAGCGCCCAAGCCGCCTCGAATTCATCGTGGTTCATGGCCGCGAAGTATGCCTTGACCACGTCGACGGGAGCGGGCTGTGGTTGCTGGGCCGGCACGGCCGCAGGCTGGGCGACCGCGGCCGGTGCGGTGGCGGTGACCGCCGGTGTGGTGGCACCGGCGGGCTGGACGACGCCGAACAGTGCACCGGCACCGGTGAGGGCCACCACGACCGCCGCCCGCACGAGCGTCCTCCGCACGGTCCGCACCATGGAGGTGTCACATCCTGGAAGCTCCGTCATCATCGGACATCCCGGGTATTCGAGGGTGTTCGTGATTCCATCGTGCGGTACTCGTCCCGTGGCTGCACCTGCGGCCGGCCGCGGGTGCAGCCACGGGCGACGCCGTTCACAGGGTGATGCCTTGCACACACGGGGTCACCGGACGTCGTGCGTCATTCGCCCACCGCGCGATGCATCCGGCGAAAGCCGTCGAGTCCTGTTCCGCGGCGGTCGTGCCGCTCGCCCCGCGAGACGAAGCCGAGGCGCTGGTACAGCGCCCAGGCCCGGGTGTTGGAGCAGGAGACGTCTCCTTCGAGATGGGTCAGGCCGGCGGCCTGGGCGACACGTTCCGCCTGCTGCACCAGCAACGAGCCGTAGCCCTGGGAGCGGTGGGCCGGCCGTACCGAAAGGTTCGCCATGAAGAGGGCGTTCGGGCTCGGCGGGGCGAACAGCCGGGACACGGCCGCCGTCCGGCGCAGCACCGACAGCAGGCAGCTCGGCCCGAACCGGGCGGCGGACAGCAGCGTCTGGAGGCTCAGCGCCCGGTAGCGCCTTCCCGGGTACAGCGTCATGGTCGCCAGCACCTCGCCGTGGGGTGCGACCGCGAGGATCTGCTGGGCGTACCCGAAGATGCCCCGTCCGCGGAGGAAGTCCCGCCGCAGCAGCGCCGCCGGTCCGCCCGGGACGCCGCCCATCGTGCTGTCGAGGAGGCTGCGGGAGGACTCCCACATCAGGGGCACGACTTGGTCGGCGTCCGTCGGGCGGGCGGTGCGGAACTCGACGGGGAGGGGTGTGTTCATGGGTGCTCCGTGGGTCGGGTGGCGAGTGCCTGGCGCGCTGCGGCGCAGACGTTCTCCAGGGTGGGTTGGCGGATCAGGTCGCGCAGCCGGGCGTCGAAGGCGGGCTCGCCGGCCGCGCCGACCACCTCGGTGGCGACCGCGGCGAGCATGCGCAGCAGCGTCAGGGAGTCGCCGCCGAGCCGGTGGAAGTCGTCCTGCAGTGCGGGGTGCCGGCCCGAGTCGCCCAGCACGCGCGACCAGATCGCGGCGACGGCCGGTGCCACCGGATCGCACCCGGCCCCGGGCGGCCGGCGCCCGTCCTCCGCGTCGTCGGCCCGCGTGGCCGCCGCTGGTGCGCCGGCGGCCGGGCGCGCGCGGGCGAACGGGTCCGGGAGCGCCCGGACATCGACCTTTCCGTTGACCGTCCACGGGAAGGCTTCCAGCACGCACACGGCCGCGGGGACCAGGTAGGCCGGCAGCCGTTCGGCCACGTGCGTCCGCAGGGCGTCCGGTGCGGCGGTGCCGGTGACGTAGGCGCACAGCACGGGTTCGGCGCCGGGGCGTGGCGGGCGGGCGGTGACCACCGCGCGGCGCACGTCCGGATGACGTTCCAGCGCGGCCGCCACCTCGCCCGGCTCGATCCGGTGCCCCCGGACCGACAACTGGTCGTCGGTACGGCCGAGGTAGCGCAGCGCCCCGTCGTCCGTCAACCGCGCCAGGTCGCCGGTGCGGTAGACCCGGGTGCCGTCGGCGAGGTGCACGAAGCGCTCCCGGTCGAGGTCCGGTCGGCCGAGGTAGCCACGCGCCAGCTGCGCGCCGGCCAGATGGATCTCCCCCACCTCCCCCGGCCCGGTGAACCTCCCGTCGGCGTCCAGCAGGTACACCTCGGTGTTGTCCACCGGGAGGCCGATCGGCACGGCCGGGAGGCCCCCGTCGCGCTCGGGGTCGAAGGTGTGCACGATGCAGCCGATGGTCGCCTCGGTGGGGCCGTACTCGTTGACGATCCGGCAGTCCGGGCCGAACATCCGCTGCGCCCGTGCGGCCACCGGGCCGCGCAGCTGCTCGCCGCCCACCACGAGCACCCGGAAGGACCGCGGCTCGGTGTCGAGTGTGGTGAGCAGGTCGAGGTGGGCGGGGGTGAGCTTGAGGGCGTTGGCGCCCGAGCGGGTCAGCAGGTCGCGGAGCGTACGGTGGTCCGGCTCGTCCGGGACCAGGGCGATGCTGCCCCCGGCGGCCAGCGGCGCGAAGAGCGTGGTGCCGGTGAGGTCGAAGGCCAGGGACGTGAACAACGCGAAGCGGGTGGCGGCATCGATCCGGTACCGGTCGGTGGCCCAGTGCGTGTAGTTGACCAGCGCCCGGTGCTCGACCACGACGCCTTTCGGGCGGCCCGTCGAACCGGAGGTGTAGATGACGTACGCGGCGTCGTCCGGTTCCGCGGTCCCGGGGTGCGGCGGCGCACCGCTCACCGGCAGCTCGTCCAGGACGATCGCGGGGCAGTCCGGTCCCGGCAACGCCCGGTACGCGCCGCCGGTCAGGCAGTGCGAGGCGCCGGCGTCGGCCAGGACCGCGGCGATCCGGGCCGGCGGATGCGCCGGGTCGAGCGGCAGGTACGCGGCGCCTGCCTTGAGTACCCCCCACAGGCCCGCCACGGCCGGTGCGCTGCGGTCGGCGAGCAGCCCCACGACCGCGCCGCGCCCCACGCCCCGGCCGCGTAACTCCGCGGCCACCACGTCGGAGTGGCGGTCCAACTCCCCGTACGTCACCGTGCCGTGCGGCCCGGTGAGCGCCACCGCGTCAGGGGCGCGGTCCACCTGCTGCCGCAGCAGCGCGGTCAGCGTCAGCGGGGGAACGGAACGCCGCGAACCCACGGCCACGGGGCGGCGCCGTTCGCGGGGGGACAGTGCTTCGCACACCGCGTCCAGCAGCGCCGCCGCCCGGACGTCCGCGCGGGGGCCGCCGGGGTGGGACATGGCCAGTTCGGTACGGCCCGCGCACTCCACGGCGGTGAACGACAGCGGAACGAACGGCGCCTGGACCGGCAGCGAGTACACCGTGCGGGCCACGAAGCCCGGGGCGGACACCTCTTCCGGGCCGATCCGTCCGAGGGTGGTGACCAGGGCCGAGCAGGGGTAGCGGCCGGCCGCCGCGGTCGCCGTGTGCGCGGCCGTCAGCAGTGCGGCGAGCGGACCGAGTGGCAGCCGGGCAGCCGACTCCTCCTCACCGCCGGCCAGTTCGCGCCGCTCGGCCAGGGCCCGCAGCAGCTGCGCGTGCCACCGTTCCCAGGGGTCGCCCGCCCTGCCGTCGAGGAAGACGGGAAGGCTGAGATTGGCGGTGGAGCGCAACTGCGGGCGGTGCCGCCGGAGGTCCACCGGCACCATCACCCGGGTGGGGCCCGGGGCGAGGTCCGCGAGGGCGGCGGCGGTCTTCGCGACCAGGCCGGGGTGGCTGCCGTGCAGGGTCCGCCGCTGCCAGCGCGGGGCCCGGCCGTGGCGGACGCCCGCGAGCGGGGACCGCCACCGCGGGGCGACCGGCTCACGGTGGGCGCCGCCGAGGGCGTCGAGCAGGGCGAGGTCGTACAGCGGGGACGGGGCCCCGACGGGTGCCTCGCCGCGCAGCGCCCGGAACACATCCGCCGTCCAGGCGAGCGCGCCCCTCGCGTCCATGACCGCGTGGTGCACGCGGAAGACCAGCGTGGTGGTGGCGCCCTCGGTGCGGACGGCCACTTCACAGCCGCGGCCGTCGCCGGGGGCGAGCGGGGCCCGCAGCGCCGCACCGAGCCGGTCCACGGTCCGTACCGCGGGGGGCCGCCCGGTGTCCGTCCAGATACGGCCGCGGCGGCGCAGGCGTGCCCCGGGGCAGGCGTCGGACGCCACGTCGACCGCCCGGCGCAGCGCGTCGGGAGCGATGTTTCCGGTGCCCTCGACCACGATCTGGACGGCGAACGGCGGGGCGAGCCGGCCGCCGGCCAGGTAGAGCCATTCGGTGGGTGAGACGGGCCGCTCGAAGCGGCTGCTTTCGGGCCGGCGGGCCGGCGCGGGCACGGGCTCCCGGCCGGTGCGGGACTGCTGGACATGGGTCATGACGATCCGTTTCGTTGTGCTCGGCTGCCGCGGACGGGCCGGGCGGCAGTCCGTACGCGGGAGCCGGGAATCCGGGAAGCCGGGGAGCCGGGAAGCCGGGTGCGGTGCCGCTCCCGGGTCACCGGACGGCGCGTACGAAGGCCTCGACGCCGCCGGCCGACTCGACCCAGGCGGTCAGCTGCCGCAGCCCCGTCTCCTGGTCCGTGTCCGGGGTGTAGCCGAAGT
This sequence comes from Streptomyces sp. TM32, assembly GCF_004122755.1. Taxonomy (NCBI): domain Bacteria; kingdom Bacillati; phylum Actinomycetota; class Actinomycetes; order Kitasatosporales; family Streptomycetaceae; genus Streptomyces; species Streptomyces sp. TM32. The sequence continues at coordinate 15,988 of NZ_SDIG01000053.1, read as the reverse complement.
CCCGTGCCGCGGCGCTCGTGTCATAGGTCGTGGAGCGGGTGAGGAGGGCGACGGTGTACCGGCTCAGCGGTGGGGCCACCCGTGCCCGCAGCGGGGGGAGTTGCCAGAGGCGGTCGACGGCCCCCGCCAGGGCGTCCCTGACCAGCGGTGGGAGCGGGCGGGTGGGTGGCAGCGCGCCGAACAGCCCTGCCAGACGGGCCAGGAAGGCCCACAGGTCCGTCCGCTCCCGGTCCGCGATGAAGTAGGCCTTGCCGCCGACCCGTTCCGCCGGGGCGGCGGCCGCCCGCAGGCACGCGGTCACCGCGTTGTCGCAGTGGCACAGGGACACCTCGACGCGCTTGCCCGCGGCGAGGTCGGGCAGCCGGCCCGCCCGCATCGCGCCGACCAGGCGGGGCAGGAAGCCGGAGTGGTCGCGCGGCCCCCAGATGCCGCGCGGGCGCAGCGCGACCGTGGAGAAGTCCGGCCCGTCCGCGGCCAGTACCCGCCGTTCCGCCGCGGCCTTGGTCTCGGAGTACAGATTGAGGAACCGGTCGGGGTACGGAACGCTCTCGTCGATGTCGAACCGGTCGCCGTCCCTGACCGGCATCAGCGCGCTGGGACTGCTGACGAACACGAAGCGGCGGGCACCGGCCCGGCGGGCGGCGTCCAGCAGCTGCTCGGTACCGGTCACATTTGCCTGCCAGAACCGGTCGCGGGTGCCGAAGTCCACCACCCGCGCCGCGCTGTGGTGCACGACGTCCACGCCCGCCACGGCGCGGCGCAGGGACTCGGCGTCCTCCAACGCGCCGTGGACCAGCTCGACGCCCTCCAGGGCCCGCAGCCGGGTGACGTCGCTGGTGCCGCGGACGAGGGCCCGTACGTGATGGCCCTCGGCCAGGCAGCGGTCCACGAGGTGTCCGCCGAGGAATCCGGACGCACCGGTCACCAGGACCTTCATTGCGTCCCCTCCCCCGTGCCCGTGCCCGTGCTCCGGTGTGCGGGGGCGGCGCCCGGGGGCAGCGTCCGCCACCAGGTCGCCCCGTAGAGCATGGTGAGGCCCACCGTCGCCGCGGTGCCCCGGCCGGCGGCCCGTCCGCGCGGCAGCGCGCTCGGAATCTGGGCGGCGTGCACCACGACGCTCAGAAAGACATCGGTCCACCACAGGGCCGTCAACACCGGGGAGTGGAACGGCCGTACGGCGCCGAGCAGCAGGTACGCCCACCCCGCCAGCGGGATCGCGCGCAGGGCCGTCCGCCGCCGCCGTGCCCCGCGGTCCAGCCGCCGGCCGGCCCAGCGGGCCAGCAGTTCCCGGCCGATCTTCGCGTTGTGCCGGGGGTCGACGGGGAAGGCCGGGTGCCGGAGGAAGTCCTGCACGTGCCGGGTCTGCGGATGCCCGGCGGCCAGCTGCCGCAGTTCGGTGACGAGGGTGCGCCACTGCGCGCGGCCGGTCCCCGGCTCGGTCTCCACGCAGAGCACCGGCCGTTGTACGCCCGCCGCTCCGACGCCGACCAGCGCGGTGCGCCGGACGAGCGGGTGGGCGTTGAACACGCCCTCGCAGCGGACCGTGTGCAGGTCGCCCTCGGCGGTGGTGACCCGCTGGGTGCGCCGCCCGGCGAACCACAGCCGGCCCGCGTCGTCCAGGCTGCCCAGGTCACCGGTGCGGTGCCAGAGCCGGTCCGGGCCGCCGTCCGCCGGGTGTTCCTGGATCTTGTGCTGGGCGTCCGCCGCCGGGGCCGCGTGGTAGCGGCGGCTGACCGTGTCCCCGGCCACGGCGATCTCGCCTACCTCGCCCGGTGGGACGGTGAGCGCGGGCTCCCAGTTCGGCAGCGGCCCGTCGGTGGTCCGTACGATCCGGACGTCGACCCCGGGCACCGGCCGGCCCACACAGGTGCCTTCGCCCCGTGCCGCGCGCGCCGCCGTCTCCCCCAGTACCTCGGCGGACTCCAGGGAGGAGATCGGCAGGGCCTCGGTGGCGCCGTACGTCGTATGGATCTCGGCCGCCTCGTCCAGCACGTCGCGCAGCACGGCGACGACGTCCGCCGGCACCGGAGCGCCACCGGAGACGACGCAGCGCAGCGCCGGGAGTGCGGTGGGCTGCCGGCGGAGGTGCTCGCCGAGCACCCGCAGCAACGCCGGGGAGGCGAACATCGTGGTCACCTCGAACCGCGCCAACGCCGCCACCACCGGACCGGGTTCGGCACCGGCCACCCTGGCGGGGGCCACCGGGGCCACCACCAGGGTGGAGCCGAAGACCAGATCGAGGATGCCGTAGAGCGGCAGGGTGACCAGCGAGACCTCCTCGCGGCTGCGCCGGTGTGCGGACGCGATGCCGCGCGCCGTCGCGGCGGCCATCCGGTGTGTGTACTCCACGCCCTTGGCCGGACCGGTGCTGCCGGTGGTGAACCCGATCATCAGCAGGTCGTCGCCACCGGCCGGCCGGCTCTCCGGAGCCCTCGCGGTGGCCGCGTCCTCCGCCGAAGGAGCCGGGCGGCGCAGCCCGTCGAGGGTGTGGCCGCCCCAGAACCACCGGCGGCCCACGGTCACCCGGATCCGGGCGCTCGCGAAGGTGCGGCGGCTGAGCACGCGGACGGCGTGCGCGGCCGGCGGCCCGATGAACGCCTCGGCGCCCACGGCGCGGTAGCAGTGCAGCATCCGCCGCACGCCCATGCCGGGGTCGACCACGACGGGCACGGCACCGACCCGGAACAGCGCGAACGCGAGCGCGAACAGGTCCGGCCCCGGAGGCGCCATCAGGACCGTTTTGGTGCCCCGCCCGATCCCGCTGCGCAGGAAGCCGGCCGCCAGGTCCTCGACCTGCTCCTGGAGTGCGCCGTAGGTGAGCGTGCGGTACCGGATTCCGCCGCCGGCCTCCGTGCCGTCCGGGTGGATGATCGCGGGCTTGTCGGGGAAGGCCCGGGCGTGGTGTTCCAGGTGCCCGGCGAGGTTCGGCTGCACGCCTTCCTGACGCTCCGTCAGAGCAGTACGCATGGCGCCGCCCTCACCTTCCCGTCAGGCGATAGCTCGCGCACGCGGCGCTCGGCCCGGCGCCCACGGTGACGAAGAGCAACTCTTCGTAGGCGTGTGGCAGTCCGCCGTCGAGGGCCGTCAGATAGCCGAGGACCGGGGCGGCGGTGTGCGGTTCGCCGGACCGCTCCGGGTCGCTTCCCGGAAGACGGGCGGCCAGGACGGAAGCGGGGTCGAGGCCCAGCCGCCCGGCGAGGCGTGCCGCGAAGTCGGGGGTGGGGCGGGAGCAGACGACCATCGTGCGCTCCGGGTCCAGGCCGTGCTCCTCGGTGTACTCCGCCACGGTGGCGGCGGCGAGGTCGAGCAGCCTCCCGGCCCGGTCCGCGTCCTGCTCGACGGTGATCAGCTGCCGGCCCCCGGCCCCCATCGCGGCCGTGTCCAGGTAGCCGGAGGTGCCGGTCGGCCCCGGGCCGCTCCGTAGGTGCACCGGCCCGAATCCGGCACCGGGGTCGGTGGAGCGCTCCAGCAACAGCGCCCCGCCCAGGTCCTCGTACGGGTACGCCGGGTCGTCGGCGGCCCGCCCGCCGGGGTGGACGTCCGCCGCGGTCACCAGCACCCGGTCGGTGCTGCCGGTGTCCAGCAGGGCCTGCGCCACCTGTACGGCGTTGAGCACGCCGCAGGCGCCGTTCATCAGGTCGAAGGAGAAGCCGGCGCTCGGCGCGGCGTCGGCGAGATAGTCCAGGTTGATGCCCGCTTCCTTCTGCACCATGGCCGCGAGGGCGGGTTCGAAGGTGTTGGACTCGCGGTAGACGCCGACGTTGATGAGCACCCCGACGGAGTCCGGCGACAGCCCCGTCCCGGTCAGGCAGTCATGGGCGGCCCGCCCGGCGAGCTGCACCGTGGTGGCAATGGCGTCGGCGGGACGCGGCAGGGCGAGGGAGGCAGCGGCGATCACGGCACCCACGGCTCACACCCCCATCGTGGAGATCGTTGCGGACAGGGCCCCGGCGACCACGCCCGAGGCGGCGGGCACCAGCAGGAATTTGCCGCCCGGCCGGGCCGTCCCGGCCTTCAAGTGCTCGCGCAATACCAGGAAGTGGGAGGTGGTGGCGGTATTGCCGAACCGCTCGACCACCGACAGCGACCGCGGCATCCCGGTACCGAACACCTCCTCCCCGGTCCGGTTCACGAACTCGACGAAGCGGGTGCCCACCTGGTGCTGCACGATGTAGTCGAACTCCTCGTCGGCGAAGGTGCGGCCCTGTTTCGCCAGGACGTCCCCGTGAAAGGTGGGCCAGAGCCGGAGCCGGTCCCGCTTGTGCATCTGCTTGTTGTCCGTGTAGAGGGCGATGCCCTCGGTCCGGTCGCTGGGCATGCCCAGGCACAGGTGCGAGTACTCCGCGCAGGTCATCATCTCCACGTAGTGGATCCGGTCGGCCTCGTCCACGGACTCGTCGAGGATGACGGCCGCCGCCGAGTCGCCCACCGAGAGCGAGGCGAACTGCGGATCGTAGGAGTCGGTGATCTCGGCGGCCGCGGTCCGGGCCACCTTGGTGGCCTGCTCGCCGCTGACCACCAGGCCGTTCCTCGCCACGCCGGCCCGGATGAGCCGGTCCAGCAGGTACACACCGGTGAGCATCCCGGCGCAGGCGTTGGACACATCGAAGTGGATCGCGCTCCGCGCGCCCAGCTCGGCGGCCAGCTGCCGGGCGAAGGAAGGCTCGAAGGCGAAGCGGTCGCCGTCCTGGAAGCGGGTGATGGACGCGGAGATCACCACGTCCAGATCGGCCGCCTCGTAACGGGAATTGCCCAGGCAGTCCCGGGCCGCCCGCAGCGCCAGACCGTAGGAGTCCTCGCCCGCCTCCGGCCGGGGATCATGGACCCTCCGCTCCGCCACCCCCGTGATCCGTTGCAGGTCGAATTCCTGCGCTCCGGACACCTGGGCCACCAACTCCGCAGTCGTCTGCACGGTGGGCGGCAGATAAGCGCCGAGCGCCTCTAACCGACTGCTCCTGCTGGTCATCGTCCTCACTCCTTTTCCTTGCCCCGCTCGTGGGTACCGACGGCAGAGCCGGCACGCCCCACCCGAGGCCGCACGGCGGGATGTTCGTCCCGCGCCTCCACCGAGGCAGCGCGCAGCGGATGCGGGCATCGAACGTCCCGCACCGGCCGGTGGCGCGGCGATTCCCCATGGAGGCGCCTGCCAGAGGTCATGACCCCGTTCACGGCAGGAAGACTGCTGATTTCCTACGGAGGCGGCGACAGCGGCGCACCCCGCGATGCCGCGTCCGGAGGCGGACTTCTGGTCCTGCCTCTCTGGAGCGGCGCTGATACTTACCGTATCCCGTGATCTGTCTGCATGACCTGACATGGCACATGACGTTGATCACTGAGAACAGCGGGTGAGCCTCCGGAACCAAAACCCCGCGGCGAACGACGTGCGTGCGTCGGCGCTCACCGCGGGCCGTTTCATGGGCTTCGCGTACGTGGTCAGCGCGGTGGAGACAGGAAGGCCGAGACGAGCTCGGTCACGGCGGCTGCCTGGGTGTCCACGAAGAAGTGGCCGCCATGGACCGGGTGCAGGGCGAACGATGCGGTTGTCCGGTCGGCCCAGCGTGCCATGTGGTCCGCGGAGGCACGGTCGTCCTCGGTACCGGCGAGGGCGAGGATCGGCACGTCGAGCGGCGGCTCACCGCGGTGGCGGTACGACTCCACGATCGCGAAGTCCGCACGGAGGGCCGGCATCAACAGGCTCATCAGTTCCGGCTGGGCCAGCACCGCTTCGGGGGTACCGCCCAAGTCGCGCAGGGCCTCGGTGAATTCGTCGTCAGGCAGCTCGCTGACCTGCCGGAACCGCCACGGCAGATCCGGTGCCTGGCGGCCGGACACCACGAGGCCCTGCGGCATGGGCAGTCCGCGTCGCCGGATCTCCAGACACAGTTCGTAGCCGACCGTCGCCCCGAGACTGTGACCGAACAGCACGTACGGCCGATGCGGTAACCCGGGGAGCGCGTCCGCGAGCGGATGCAGCAGTGACGGCAGATCGCGGCAGGGTTCCTCGCCGTAGCGGCGGCCGCGGCCCGGCGGGGTCATGGCGAGCACCTCGACCGACGGTCCGAGCAACTCCCCCCAGCGACGGTAGGTCTGGGGTCCCCCGCCGGCATACGGGAGACAGAGCAACGTCCGCTCGGCGAGCGGCGCGGGCTCCCCGGTCCACCAGGGAGCGGCCAGGGATCGTGTGATGCCGAACATCGCGTGTCCTCGTTTCCACGACGGCAGGCCGGTCAGCCGCACAGACTCAGCGGCCGCATGTCGGCCCATACCCTGCCACGTGCGCCACACAGTCGCCCGTGGCCCCCTGGAACCTGGGGTCGGTCCATCTCACCGGGGGACTCTCCGACGACCAATCCCACTCCAGTGGCCATCGTCCAGCGGTCGGGTCACGGGACATCCGGTGTCGGCGTCCGGCTCCCACGAAGGCCGGCGTCCAGTATGCGGATCAACTCCCCCACCCGTCCGCCTCCGGCCGGTGCCGCCGGGAAGCGTGCGAGCACGTCAATGACGACCGGTGTCGCACGATGCGCGGCCCGCTCAAGATGTTCGGCACCCACGTTCCGGTCGTCGCCCGCGACGAGTTCGGCCGCTCTGGCCGCGTACGCGCCTGCTCCGAGAATGTGCTTGACCTGGGTGGCCTTGGCCAGCGGATGCAGGTACGCGGCGCCTGCCGCGGACATCGCCGCCAGGGCTGCCTCGCGCGCAGCCGCGGTTTCCGGACTCTTGGCTGCCTTGAGGGCCGCCCACGCTGTGTCGCGCAGAGATTTGCCGCGCTCACCACCCCGGGCGAACTCCCACGCGGCACCGATGGCATCCCGAGGTCGCGAGTCGTCCGGCTGATCGGCCTCGAACACCGCGAGCACCACCTCCGCGCACGCCGCAGCGAACGCGGTGACCTCACGAAGGTCCTGCTTGCTCAGAACGATCTCGCGCGCTGTCTCTGTCATGGCTCCATCTTCGACCACCGCGCGGGACACCGTCTCAGTGCGGCCGGCCGACCGGCACTGTCCGGCTCGTGGTCTGCCCGACCCGGTCTCGTGGTCACCACGATCCATATCGTGGAAATCCGTAGCGTTTACCGCTTTCCATAGCGATGAGCGTCCTTGTATGGCATAAATTGCCGGACCCCGATGCGTTGACTCTTTCGGCGGGGTCGTCAGTTCATCGAGGAGTCTGAACAGGGCTCCCCGCACGGACTGATTCCACAGATCGGCATCAGGGGGGCAAGGCAATGAGCGCGCAATCGCAGGGCCGCTGCGACTCCATGACATTCCCCAGGGTGCCAGGCAAAGGCATGAGGAATGACGAAAGGAACACACATGCGCCCATTCAAGAGACGCCTCAGGAGCATCATGCTCGTGATTGCCGCTCTTTCGGTCGCTGCCGGCTCAATAGTGGGAACAGCAAGCACTGCCGCTTCAGTCAGTGGTTTCCAGCCTGCTCATACGCTCACAAGCGAGGAGGTAAACGAGATGGCCGACCTTGCGGCCGGCCACTCATACCCCAAGCACGTCCACGATCAGAATGAGTGCCAGAACGTCCTCGGGCGCCAGTGCAACTTCGATGAGTGGCGGGACATGATACGAGACACCCTCACACGTCCCACCGACTCCTACGCTCGCCGCTACGGCGGAGACGTCTACTGGCGTACCACCGGCGAGAACCAGCTCCAAGGCATGATCGTGATCCTCAACCCCGCCAATCCGGACAGATCCACCGCATTCCTGACGACCTATGCCTACTATCAAAACGACGCCACCCGAAGCGGATTGGCCACAGGCGCGGCGGCAGTATGCGGCATATCCGGCCCGGGAGGCAAAAAGCGCAGCACGGACCAGTCCCCGGCCAGTTCTGCCAGTTCCTGCCCGGGGATCGACGCCTCGTTCCGGTCGAGCCGAAAGGACGAGGTATACCTCTTCAGGGGTAACCAGTACGCCCTGGTGAAGTCCGCCCCGGGCACCACGGACGACAATATCATCAACGGCCCCAAGGCCATCGCAGAAGGCTGGCCGTCCCTCAAGGGAACCGTATTCGAGAACGGAATCGACGCCGCAGTCCAGTCACCCGCCAACACGGAAGAGGTATACCTCTTCAAGGGCGACCAGTATGCCCTGGTGAACTATGCGCCGGGTACCACTGGTGACAAGATCATCAACGGCCCCAAGGCGATCACAGAAGGCTGGCCATCCCTTAAGGGGACCGTATTCGAGAAGGGGGTCGACGCCGCATTGCGGTCGAGCCGAAAGGATGAGGTATATCTCTTCAAGGGCGACCAGTATGCCCTGGTGAAGTCCGCCCCGGGCACCACGGACGACAATATCATCAACGGCCCCAAGGCCATCGCAGAAGGCTGGCCGTCCCTCAAGGGAACCGTATTCGAGAACGGAATCGACGCCGCAGTCCAGTCACCCGCCAACACGGAAGAGGTATACCTCTTCAAGGGCGACCAGTATGCCCTGGTGAACTATGCGCCGGGTACCACTGGTGACAAGATCATCAACGGCCCCAAGGCGATCACAGAAGGCTGGCCATCCCTTAAGGGGACCGTATTCGAGAAGGGGGTCGACGCCGCATTGCGGTCGAGCCGAAAGGATGAGGTATATCTCTTCAAGGGCGACCAGTATGCCCTGGTGAAGTCCGCCCCGGGCACCACGGACGACAAAATCATCAACGGCCCGAAAGCCATCACAGAAGGCTGGCCGTCCCTCAAGGGAACCGTATTCGAGAACGGAATCGACGCCGCAGTCCAGTCACCCGCCAACACGGAAGAGGTATACCTCTTCACGGAGGACCAGTACGTACTGGTGAACTATGCTCCCGGTACCACGGATGACAAGATCATCAATGGCCCGAAACTCATCGCAGAAGGCTGGCCATCCCTCAAGGGAACCGTATTCGCAAGCTAACCGGGAAACGATGACGAGAGCTCATGACGTGATCACGTGGTTGGGTTCTTCAGTCGTCGTCCGTAGATGAGTCGGTAGCGATTCGCCGGCCGGGTCCCTTTGCGGGCCCGGCCGGCGAATCCACTTCCTGGCCTTCACAGCATCACCCGCACCTCCATCTGCCACCGCGAGGGAGGCCACGCGGACAAGGCTTGCGACATCCACCCTGCGGCGATGGCTCTGGGGCGTCTGGGCATCTGGCACCTGGCACCTGGCACCTGGCACCTGGCACCTGGCACCTGGCACCTGGCACCTGGCACCTGGGGCCAGCACATCGGGGTCCGGCTCGCTCGCAAGGGTGTCGAGTCCCGTCATCGACACCGTCTTATTCATTGGTTTCGCTTCGTGTGGCTGTGCTTTCTTGGCTGCGTGCCGGACCGTTCGGCACCTCATCCATCCACCTTCCGAGAGACAGCTTCATGCACTCCACTCGCCACCCCCGCATCGCAGTGGTCGGCGCCGGCCTCGGGGGCCTTGTCTGCGCCCGCGTCCTGCAACTCCACGGCCGGCCGGTCACCGTCTTCGAACGTGAGGCGTCCACCGGTGCCCGCCCCCAGGGCGGCAGCCTCGACATCCACGCCGGCACCGGCCAGGTGGCCCTGCGTGCGGCGGAGTTACTCGACCGGTTCCGCGCCGTGGCCCGTCCTGAGGGCCAGGAGTGGCGCCTGCTCGACCCTGCCACCGCCGCCGTCCTGCCTGTCGAGGGCCCCGGCCACGATGCCGACAGCCCCGAAGTCGACCGCGGTCAACTGCGTGGCCTGCTCCTGGATTCCCTTGCCGAGGGCACCGTCCGGTGGGACCACGCAGTGACCGGTGTCGAGCCGCTCGGCGACGGCCCCTGGCGGCTCCGTTTCGACGACGGCACCACCGAGGAGGCCGACCTCGTGGTCGGTGCCGACGGTGCCTGGTCGCGCGTCCGCGCAACCCTGTCGGACGCCACGCCCGGCTACCACGGTGTCACCTTCGTCGAAGCCGGTTTCGACGACTGCGACGCCCGCCATCCCGCCCTTGCCGGCCTCGTCGGCAACGGCACCATGCTGGCGAGCACCGGTAGCAGGGCGCTGCTGGCCCAGCGCAACAGCAATGGCCACATCCGCGTCTACCTCGCCTTCCGCGCCCCGCAGGATTGGCACGTGGCCGCCGAGGTGGCGCTCGATGACACGGCGGCCGTCCGCGCACACCTGCTGACGATGTTCGAGGGATGGGACGAGCAGCTGCTCGCTCTCGTACGGCACCACGACGGCGGATTCGTCAATCGCCCCGTGTTCGTGCTGCCGGTCCCCCATGCCTGGGAACACGTCCCTGGCATCACGCTGCTGGGCGACGCCGCGCATCTGATGCCCCCCGTAGGGCTCGGCGCGAACCTCGCCATGCTCGATGGCACGGACCTCGCCCACGCCCTCATCACCGAATCCACCCTCGACGACGCCGTACGCGCCTATGAAAGCCTCATGCTGCCCCGCTCGGCCCAGGCCGCCCGGGAATGCGCCGAAGCGCTCGACGGCCTCCTCGGCTCTTAGAGTCGCGCGAGAGCCGGCATGAGGTGCAGCGCGTTGTCCCGGTTGATGCCGCGCCGCTGGCTGTCGGAGAGGGCCGGGTCCCGGTCGAGGGCCGGCGCCACGACATCGGTGATGATCTCGGCCGATGTGGGGGGCCAGTCGGTCCCGTAGAGGATCCGGCCGGGATCGACGGTGGAGATCAGCGTGGGGGTGGCGGAGGGGGACATCGGTGCCGCGGTGTCGTAGTAGAAGCGATGCAGGTAATCGCGGACGCGAGCGGGCTCGATTTTCGGGGTGAGCATGTGCGTGAAGAGTTCCAGGCGCGTCGCCATGTAGGGCAGGAATCCACCGCCGTGGGGGAGGATGAACGAGAGATTCGGATACCGGTCCAGGGTCCCCTGGAGAATCAGATTGATGGCAGCGCGCGTGGTGTCCAGCAGGAAGTCGCACATGAAGGGCGGCAGCCCTGGCATGACCGGGCCTGAGGGGATCTCCATGGGATGGGTGCTGACGACTGCTGATCGTTCGTTGAGTTCCGCGAGCAGCGATTCGTGCGCCGCGTCACCGAGGTATGCGCCGCCCATGCTGGTGCGGGTGCTCACGCCGACGGCACCGTAGTCGTCAAGTCCCTTGCGCATGGACCACCTTGACGTCTCCAGGTCGTCGAGGAAGACCGGGGTGAAGAAGGCGAAGCGCCGGGGGTGGGCTTGTGCGAGATCGGACATGGCCTGGAGGGAGATGTGCAGGCCCTCTTTACGCTGCTGGGGGTCCTGAGCGGGGCTGCCCGGCATGGCAGCGGTCAGAATGCTGGTGCTGATCCCGGCCTTGCTCATGACGTCGAGCGTGGTGTCCGCGTCCCAACGAGTCCACCAGGGCAGCTTTTCGCGTCGCGTCAGGCCTTTGCTTTCGGCCCAGTCGATCCAGGCCGGAGCGGTGAAGTGATGGTGTACGTCCACGCGACCGCTCTCGGTGGTCTGGTCCCCCCGGGCGGTCTTCGCTGCCCGTCGCTTGTCAGTGCCGGGAGACTTGCTGGGGTGCTGCTCGGGTGATGTCACGTGGATCTCCCTGCTTGCTCTGACGGCGAGCTGTTGGCGGAGGGGGCTGTTTCACGGGAAGAGGCCTTCTCTTGGGGCGGGGCTTTTTTCTCTGAGAGAGGCTTGCCGGGGCGATGGGACTACGGGCGGTGCAAGAGCTTTCCGAGCACGTCCGTCAAGACCTTGTGCGGGTCCCCCGCGTCGCCGTTGCCCGACTTCCATGCCACGAAGCCGTCGGGGCGTACCAATACCGCACCGTCGTCCTGCGTTCCGTGCAGTTGCGCCCAGTCCACTCCGGGTTCCGGGAGCAGGTCGCACTCGGACGTATTGCCGATGAGGTAGGCGGCGAGAGGTACGTCCAACTCTTCTGCTACGGCGCGAGCCGCGTCCCGCCAGGCGCTGCCCGCGGGACCGCTGAGGACGGTGCAGGACGTCTCGTACAGATCCAGGGTGGACATCCTCTTGCCGTCCCGCTCGACCCACAGGTGGGGAGCCCGGCTGCCGGGTGCGCCGCCCAATTCGAATGCGCGGGGAACGACGTCACCGTCCGGATCGCCGCCCAGGATTGCGTCCGAGGCGTAGCGATAGCACAACGCGACGGTGAGCAGGTCGGCCGGATCGTTGTTGCGGGAAGCGGCCGCGGTGTATCCGGGGTGCTGTTCCTCCACCGCCTGCTGTGAGGCGCGGAGGGTGGTTGCCAGGGCGACCGACCTCCGTTCCTCCTGATACGTGTCCAGCAGCGCACGGCCGGCCCAGCCGCGCAGAACGGCGGTGATTTTCCAGGCCAGGTTGTGCGCGTCCTGGATCCCGGTGTTCGAGCCGAAGGCACCCGTCGGCGGCATTTCGTGTGCCGAGTCGCCGGCCAGGAAGACCCGGCCCCGGCCATAACTGTCGGCGACTCTGTTGGCCGCGTGCCAAGGGGCCTTTCCCGTGATCTCCACATCGATGTCGGGGTCACCGGCCGCCGCGCGGATGTGCGCGGTGAGGCGCATGTCGGTGAAGGCGTCCAGTGTCTCGCCGCGGTCGTATGCCCAGGGGACGTGGAAGACCCACTGCTCGTTGTTGTCGACCGGCAGCAAGGCCCCCTCGCCGTCGGGATTGGTGATGTAGCAGACGACGAACCGGCGGTCCCCCACGACGTTCTTGAGGTTCTTGCTGCGGAACGTGACGCTGACGTTGTGGAACAGGGTTCCCGGGCCGGTGTGCCCGATGTCCAGGCTCTTGCGGACCGGGCTCCTGGGGCCGTCGGCGGCGATGAGGTATTCCGCCTGCACCGCTCGTGACTCGCCGGTTTCCCGATTGCACAATTCGGCATGGACGCCGCGGTCATCCTGTGTGTACGAGATGAGTTCCGTACCGAAACGCACATCGCCGCCCAGCTCGCGGGCGTACTTCAACAGCACCGGCTCCAGGTCGTTCTGGCTGCACAGGCACCAGCCTGACGGGGTGATGCTGGACAGTGAGGAATCCGGATCGATACGCGGGATGATCCATCGCTGCTCGTCGCTGGAGAGCCTTTCCGTCTGCAGCACCCCGTCGTTCCCCGAGAGCGCGGAGGCCGCCTCGCGGATGGCCGGCTCGACGCCTGCGGTGCGGAACAGCTCCATGGTGCGGATATTGTTCCCGCGGCCCCGCGGGTGCATGGACGTCTCGGCGTGCCGCTCCACCAGGAGGTGTTTCACCCCCAGGCGACCGAGGAACACCGAGGCGGATAGACCGACCAAGGATCCACCTGCAATGAGTACCGGCACGGATTCTGCAGCGCTGTCACTCATGTCTGTTCCTCTTGTCGGCGTCCTGAAGGCCAGGGCTGATGGGTGCGGAAAGGCAGGGCTGATGGGTGCGGATCCTGGGAACAACTCTCGACCGTGCGCCTTCCGGTGCGCGAGTCCTGTTGCTCCGATCGGGAGGCGGAAGTGGCGGGGCCGGTTTCTTCCCCAGCGGGGCCGGATATGGCGCCCTTCCGGAGGCAATGGCGGTCCCCGAATGGGCTAGTGCGGAAGTTTCGCGCTTACCGGCTCCGGGAACTTTTCGATCGGCCCTCCGCATTCATTTCAGCCCCGAAGGCAGGGCTCCCCTCTTGCAGCATTCATCTCGGCTGCACTTCCAGCGGCAGCCCTCACTTCAGGATGTGCCGTGACAGACGTATATGAGTCTTCAGACCCCGCAGCTGCCGCCTCCGCATGCACCCCGGAATTCCGCACGAACCCGCACCCCGTCTATGCCCAGTTGCGGAAAGACTCTCCGGTCTGCCCCCTGCTCCCGCCGCACGGCGTGGAGACGTACCTGATCACCCGGTACGACGACGCGCGGACCGCGCTGGCCGATCCTCGGTTCAGCAAGGACATGTACGGGGCCATGGACGCCTACCAGCGGATCTTCGGCGACTCCTCGGTGGCGCTGGACGACAACATGCTGTTCTCCGATCCGCCGAAGCACACGCGGCTCCGCCGGGTCGTCAACGGCGCTCTCACCCCGCGCCGTGTGGAGGCCCTTCGCCCGCGGGTCCAGGAGATCGCGGACGGACTGCTCGACCGGTGCTCGACCCGCGAACCGGTGGACCTGCTGCCCTCCTTCGCCTTCCCGCTTCCGCTCAATGTGATCTGTGAGCTGCTCGGCGTGCCGGAGGACGAACGCGAGCAAGCGCACACGTGGTCCGTCACGGTGGCCAAAACGGGATTCGGGCCCGAGGCGAAAAAGGCGCTCGAAGAAGCCGAGGGTAATCTGCGCAACTATCTGGTGGATCTCATCGCGCGCAAGCGGCGCAACCCGGGCGAGGACCTGCTGAGCGCGCTGATCACGGCTCAGGACGAGGACGGCGCGCTGACCGACAGTGAACTGGTCTCGACCGCCTGGGTCCTGCTCTTCGCCGGCCACAAGACCACGGCCTATCTGATCGGGAACGCCGTCTACCATCTGCTCACCCACCAGGACCAGCTCCGCACGGTGAAGCAGGATCCGGCGCTTTTCCCGCAGGCCATCGAGGAATTGCTGCGGTACGAAGGGTCCGTCGAGAACTCGACGTTCCGCTATGCCACCGAAGACGTGAAAATCCGCGACGTCCTCATCCCGAAGGGCGCGCTCGTACAGATCGCCATCGCGTCCGCGAACCGGGATCCGGAGGCATTCGATGATCCGGACCGGCTCCATCTGATGCGCGAAGGCGTCCAGAGCACCCACATCGCGTTCGGACACGGTCCGCACTATTGCGTCGGGGCTCCGTTGGCCCGGCTCGAAATGCAGATCGCGCTCACCACGCTGTTCCGCAGGTATCCCGACGTCGCCATGGCCGTACCGCCGGAGGACGTGCGTTGGCTCACCGTGCCCTTCCCCGCGTTCCGTGGCCTGGTCGAACTGCCGGTGTCCCTGGAGCCCGGCGGGACGCGCTGACGTCCGCGCGGCGTTGGGAGTTGGGCGGGCGGGCTGCTCGCAACGGCCGTGCAGCCCGCCGAAGCGGCCGGCGGGCGAACTCGCAGCAGCCGGCCGGGTGGTCCAGCGGACCGGGCGTCAGGCGCGGACCCCGAGCGGTACCACGACCATCTTCGTCACCGTGCCGTCGGCCCCGACGACATCGCGGATGTGCTGGGAGCCCAATTTGCCGGCCATGCCCAGGCAGGGAGTGTTTTCGGCGCCCACCATGCCGTAGACCTCGGTGAGCTTCAACGTGTCGGCGGCGTAGTGCAGCAGCCCTTGCACGAGTTCGGTTCCCAGGCCCTTGCCCCAGTGTTCCCGGACGAGCGCGGCGACGACCTCGTGGCCGTCGACGTTGCCCGTCTTCTTGAGCTCCGCGTGGCCCACGTACGCACCGCCGGACCACACGGCCCATATGTCGAACAGGTTCTTCGGGTAGACGTCGGTGAGGATGGACCGGAATATCGCTCGGATGTCTATTTCCGGTGATCTTTCCTGGCCCATCCAGCGGCAGACGACTTCATCCCTGAGCAGGGCCACGAAGGCGTCCTCGTCCTCGGGCCGGTAGGGCGAGAACACCAGTCGGTCGGTGTGCAGGGTAGGGATCATTTCAGCGTCCTTCTCGTTCGTGAGAACCGGAGATCTCGGTGGCGTGAGAAACGATGCCGGGCCGAGGGAATCCGCCGGCAGAAGATCAGGGATGTGCACCGTTCCCGGGCGGCCACACGAGTCGTTCACCAGGAACGAACATGGCTGCGCGAGTCCTTCGCCGGCCGGCGGGAGAATTGCTCCGCGCGATCACCGCGGCCCCCCTC
Organism: Streptomyces sp. TM32; assembly: GCF_004122755.1. Taxonomy (NCBI): domain Bacteria; kingdom Bacillati; phylum Actinomycetota; class Actinomycetes; order Kitasatosporales; family Streptomycetaceae; genus Streptomyces; species Streptomyces sp. TM32. The sequence continues at coordinate 287 of NZ_SDIG01000053.1, read as the reverse complement.
ACCCCGTCAACGTCCTGAATTCAGCACTCAGGCACGTGCCGTGCGCGTGATGCACCCCCTGGTATAGCGCAAGGAGCCATCTTTCGCACTACTTGGCACCTAAGCGGAATGACCGTCAATTTGGACGTACGTCAGCATCAGTAGCGGATGCCTGAGGGGGGAGGTATTCCGAGGAAGGTGCCGCTCATTTTTTGGCAACGAGAAGTGTGTGGGAGGGGAGATGTGATACGGGGGTGGGTGGAGATGTGATGTGGGGTGACGGGGCGCCGCTCTGCGTCCTCGCGGTC
>NZ_SDIG01000052.1:0-35399 GCF_004122755.1 Streptomyces sp. TM32 | reverse complement strand
GCACCTCCCTCTACGGCGTCCCCACCGCCCCCGAACTTCCCGTCACCCGGCCGGCCCACGAGGCAGCCCGCACCCGTGTCCCGCGCCCCGCGCGGCATCCCGTACGGCACCGCGCGCCCGGCGTTCCGCCCGGTGACGATCCGTACGGCCCGCGACTGCGTCACCGCCGCCGAGCAGTATCTGAAGTGGCTGGGCTACGCCGATGTCGCACGGACCCAGGAGCGCACCGCCTCCGGCGTGGACCTGCGCGGTACGGGCGTGGTCGCGCAGGTCGACCCGACCACCCACGCCACCGCGCTGCGGGAGATCGAGTGCGTCTGGCTCAACGGCCTGAACGACTCGGCCCTCGCGGTCTTCTTCTCCCTCGCCGGCTACGCCGGCGACGCCCGGTCGCGCGCCGACGAACTCCGTCTCCCGCTGTTCGTCATGGACCTCACCGGCACCCCGCAGCCGGTCAACGACCCGGCCGACGAGCTGATCACATACGGCCCGGCCGGCCGGTGACCCGACCACGCGACACCCCCACATGACGAGGCGTCAGCTGTGCCCACCCCCGCCCGCCCCCTCTCCGGCGATAATGACGGAATGATCGACGCGAACACCCTGCGGGCCGTCTGCCTGGACTTCAACGGGGCGGCCGAGGAGTCCCCCTTCCCCCGGCACCCGGACGTGTCGACGTTCAAGGTCGGCGGCAGGATCTTCGCGCTGACGACGCTGACGCAGGCTCCGCTCACCGTGAGCCTCAAGTGCGAGCCCGAGCTGGCGGAGCGGCTGCGGGCCGCGCACCCTGAGGTGGTGCCCGGCTACCACCTCAACAAGCGCCACTGGAACACCGTTTCCCTGGACGGCTCGCTGCCCGACCGGCTCGTTCTCGACATGATCGAGGACTCGTACGACCTCGTGGTCGCCTCGCTTCCGCGCGCCCAGCGGCTGCTCCTCGACCGGCCGGGAGAGCGCCGGCCCTGAAGCGGGCCGGCGGCCGCTCAGTGCGGCACCCGCCCCAGGTCCCTGGCCAGCCGCTCGCGCAGCTCGACCTTGCGGACCTTGCCGCTGACCGTCATCGGGAAGGCGTCGACGATGTCGAGGTGGCGCGGCACCTTGTAGTGGGCGAGCCGGGAGCGGCAGAAGCGGGCCAACTCGTCGCGGGTGAGCGGGTCTTCGGGATCGCGCAGGATGACACAGGCCGCGATCTCCTCGCCGTACTTCTCGTCGGGGACCCCGACGACCTGGACGTCGGCGATCTTGGGATGGGTGTAGAGGAACTCCTCGATCTCGCGCGGGTAGACGTTCTCGCCGCCCCTGATGATCATGTCCTTGATGCGGCCGACGATCCGGACGTAGCCGTCGTCGTTCATCACGGCGAGATCGCCGGTGTGCATCCACCGGGCGGCATCGATGACCTCGGCGGTGCGCTCGGGCTCCTCCCAGTAGCCGAGCATCACGCTGTAGCCGCGGGTGCACAGCTCGCCCGGGGTACCGCGCGGCACGGTGACCCCGCTCGCCGGGTCGGCGATTTTCACCTCGATGTGCGGCAGCACCCGTCCGACGGTCTCGGTGCGGTGTGCGAGGTCGTCGTCGCGGCGGGTCTGGGTGGAGACCGGCGAGGTCTCGGTCATGCCGTAGCAGATGGAGACCTCGGCCATGTGCATCTCGGCGACGACCCGCTTCATCACCTCCTCGGGGCACGGCGAACCCGCCATGATGCCCGTACGCAGCGAAGAGAGGTCGTAGGAGCCGAAGTCGGGGTGGTTGAGCTCGGCGATGAACATGGTGGGGACGCCGTAGAGGGAGGTGCAGCGCTCGTCCTGGACGGTGCGCAGGGTGGTGGCGGCGTCGAAGGCGGGGGCCGGGATGACGATGCAGGCGCCGTGCGAGGTGCTGCCGAGGTTGCCCATGACCATGCCGAAGCAGTGGTAGAAGGGCACCGGCAGACACACCCGGTCCTGCTCGGTGTAGCCGAGGGTCTCGGCGACCCAGAAGCCGTTGTTGAGGATGTTGTGGTGGGAGAGGGTGGCGCCCTTGGGGAAGCCTGTGGTGCCGGAGGTGTACTGGATGTTGACCGGGTCGTCGGCGGTCAGGGTCTGTTCGCACTCCGCGAGCCGGGACTGCGGGACGGCGGCGCCGGCCGCCAGCAGCCCGCCCCAGGTGGGGTCGTCGAGGTAGACGACATCGCGCAGCGCCGGGCTCTCGGCGCGCACCTGCTCGATCATCCGGCGGTAGTCGCTGGTCTTGTGGTGGGTCGCGGAGACCAGGACCGTGATGCCGGCCTGCCGCAGGACGTAGCCCAACTCGTGGACGCGGTAGGCGGGGTTGACGTTGACGAGGATGGCGCCGATCTTCGCGGTCGCGTACTGGACGAGGACCCATTCGGCGCAGTTGGGGGCCCAGATGCCGACCCGGTCGCCCTTGGCGACGCCCTTGGCGAGCAGGCCGAGGGCCACCTCGTCGACCGCGCGGCCCAGTTCGGTGTAGGTCCAGCGGCGGCCGCTCGCCACCTCGACCAGCGCCTCGCGGTCGCCGAAACGGGCGAGGGCGCGGGCCAGATCGGTGCCGATGGTGTGGCCGAGCAGCGGTCGCCCGGCGGCGCCGCTGGCGTACGACAGTTCCTGGTGCGTGGGGCTCATCGGTGGTTCTCCTCCAGGGCGTCACGGGAGTGCGCGAAGAGCTGCTGGGCGCTCCCCGGTGCGAACGGCGGGATCTCGTCATCGGAGGCCGTGAAGGGATCGCCCCTGCCAAGGGATCTTCACCCCTCATCAGCCGGGGATCAACCCCTCCCCCGACCTCACGGCGCACAACCGTCCGACGCCCCGGCCGAGCGGGTGAACGTGGCTCCGGTGCGGACCTGCACACCGCGCGGGCGGGTTCCCCGCTGCCTTGCCGGGCGGTTCCGCGACGGTGAAGATGCGGGGGTTGTCGAAACCTGGGGAGGCGCTGTGGGTCTGGGGACGGTGGCGGTGACGGGCGCGGCGGGGAACATCGGTTCCGTGGTGCGGGAGGCGCTGCGGCGGGAGGCAGCCCGCTTGATCCTGGTCGACCGCGTCCCGCTGCGACCGGAGGCCGGGAACGAGGTCGTCCACACCGTCGACCTGCGGGACGCGGCTGCCGTGGAGTCGGCGCTCGCGGGGGCCGACCGCGTGCTCCACCTGGGCGGGGTCCCGGACGAGGCGCCGCTCCCCGAGCTGCTGGAGGCCAACGTGCTCGGCACCCACCACGTCCTGGAGGCGGCGCGCCGCACGGGAATCGAGCGGGTGGTGCTGGCCAGCAGTAACCGGGTGACCGGCTTCTACCCCGCGGGGCAGCACACCGGCCCGCGCGAGCCGGTACGCCCCGACGGTCTGTACGGGGTGAGCAAGGCGGCCGTCGAGGCCCTCGGGCGCATGTACGCCGACAAGTTCGGTCTGTCCGTGGTCTGCCTGCGCATCGGCAGCTTCGAGCACGCGCCCGCCGAGCCGCGGCATCTGGCGACCTGGCTGAGCCCGCGCGACGCCGTCGGCTATATCCGGGCCGCGCTGACCGCCCCGTCGTCCACCCGCTTCGCCACGGTGTACGCCGTCTCCGCCAACACCCGCCGCTTCTGGGAACTCCCCGATCCGGCGGTGCTCGGCTACACCCCCGTCGACGACGCCGAACTGCATGCCGGGGACATCCCCGGCTCGGATCTCCCGGCCGACCCGGCCGCACCCCAGGCCGGCCCCTACGCCCTGCCCGAGTTCACCCTGAAGCACCTCGGGCCCTGACCCACGCCGGATGCGCACGTGGCGCGGAGGTTCCCGGCCCCGCCCGCGTGCACCCCCGGGTCCGGAGCCTCGTGTTCACACGTCCGGATGGTCCGGCACCGGTGAGGACGCGACAGCATCGTCGAAGATCTGGTCCCGCGCCGAGACGACCAGCCTGTTGAGTGCGGTGGCCACGGCGAGCGTCTCGCCGGGCCGATCCGGGTCGGCGATCAGGTCGGTCGACTCGTCGAGGAAGGCCATCGCCTTCCGCATGAGGGCGTGCGCTTCAGGGGTCGCGGGCAGCGCGTCAGCTTTGATCAGGTTGAGCATCGTCTCCAACGCCCCGGCCAGCTCACGGACCGCTTCACGCATCTCGGTTTCGTCGGAATCCATGCGGCATACGATCGCGGTTCGGGGGTGAATGCGCCACCGCGCCTTTTCGGCTGAGGAGCATCGCCCCTGACTCCCCCACCAAGGGCGGGAGTTGAGCGTCCGTTCGGTGGCGTACATACGGACGTACGGGGGCGGGTGGTGCGGGACAGTGGTGAAGAGTGTGGGCATGGAGTTCTTCTGTTACCACCGCGATCGGCCCGGGTCCGTCGCACTGCGCCACGAGCTGCTGGAAGAGCACTGGTCCTACATGGACCGGTACGCAGCGGAGATGATCGCCCGCGGGCCCACCCTCGCCGGCGACGGCGACACACCCACCGGCAGCGTGCACGTCGTCGACCTGCCGGACCCCGCCGCCGCCCGCGCATTCGCCTTCGACGAGCCCGGTTACCAAGCCGGCGTGTACCGGGACGTGTTGCTGCGCCGGTGGCACAACACCCTCGGGCGCACCATGTGGGATTTCCCCGGCGGCCGGACCGGCGGCGACCGGTACCTGGTGCTCGGCCTCGGCACGGGGCCGGCCACCGACCTCGCCGTGCCGCCCGATCAGGACGAGCTCATCGCGTACGGGCCGCTGCTGTCCGACGACGGCACCGACTGGCTGGGCACGGCGGCGCTGGTCCGGGCGCCGGACGCGGACGCGGCACGCGCCGTCCTGACGCCGGACCGGTACGCCGACATCGAGGTCCACCACTGGCAGTTCGGCGGCCGGCCGTCATGACCCTGGCGTGGCACTCGGCCCCTGCCGCCGACGGTGCGGACAGGGGCCGAGCGCCACGCCAAGCCGGTTAGCGCACGGTGACGTTGAAGACGCTGGAGGCGGTCTTTCCGTTGACGATGCGCAGGTCGTTCTTGCCCTTCAGGCCGAGCTTGACGCCCAGCGAGTAGGTGCCCTTGTGCGTGACGGGCGCGGAGGCCGGCAGGGAGACCCACTTGCCGTGCTGCTTCTGCTGCAGGGTGACCTTGCTGCCCGCCTTGATGCCGGTCGTCTTGCCGGTGACACGGAACAGCGTCCATGCCTTGACCGAGGTCACCGACGGCTTCGCGGTGATGCCGGCCTTGGTGGCGGCAGCCTTCTGCGTGACGGAAGTGGTGGACGCCGCCGGGGTGGCGGCTATGGCGGCGGTGCCCGCCAGGGCAACGGCTGCCGCGCTGAGGGCGCCGACGGCAGCAATACGCAGGGAGTGCCGCTTGGTGACGATCATGGATGTCCCTTTCGGTAACGATGGTGGGTGTTCACGCTCAAAAGCTCATATCTGCACATTCGCGTGACTCTCGACCGAATAGATGCGCACTCAGCCGCGTGCGTTGTGGCCCCGGTGTCACTGTCTTGTAACAGGCGCGAGGGGGCCCGGAGACGGGACCGACGACCGCGTCGGCGCTGGTCGGCACTCCCGCCCACCGCGACTTCGGCAGGCCCGCCAGGGAGGGGAGGCTGCGGCGACGGTGTGCCTACGCGCCCGGGGGCCGCTGCACCGCCAGTGCGGCCATATCGTCCGCCGTCGCCCGCCGGTGTGCCGGCCGACCTCCTCGATGAGGGCGTCGAGGAGGCCGTCCGGCCCGGCGGGCGGGCATCCCCTGGGTGGCCTCCGCGACATCCCGCACGGACGCCGGCTCGGCTTCACGCAGCCGTACGACCCGGTTGAGACCGAGCGCCGGCAGAGCCACGACGAGGACCGTGGCCACCTCCGTCAGCGACGCCTCGTAGCCGACGTTGCCTCTGTCCCCTCCCGCCCCGAGTCAAATGAGGACCGGCGAGCCGGTCGGCTGCGGTCCGCCGTCATGTGGACGGGCTGCCCAACTCGGTGCCCCCCGACGGCATGGAATCCATCCGGTGCCCGCCGCCCCACGGGCGCACCCTCAACTGACCCCTCGGTCCCGCCCGGACCAGTACGGCTGCCGGAGCTTGAACTTCTGGATCTTGCCGGTGGCGGTACGGGGGATGCTGTCCCGGAACTCCACCGAGGTCGGGGCCTTGTAGCCGGCCATCCGCTGCTTGCAGTGGGCGATGATGTCGGCCTCCTGCGCGGTCGCGCCCTCGGCGAGGACCACCAGGGCCTTGATCGTCTCGCCCCACTTCTCGTGCGGTACGCCGATGACGGCGACCTCGGCGACGGCCGGGTGGCGGAAGATCGTGTCCTCCACCTCGATCGACGACACGTTCTCGCCGCCGGTGATGATCACGTCCTTCTTCCGGTCGGAGATCGTGAGGTGGCCGTCGGTCTCGTCGAGGGTGCCGCCGTCGCCGGTGTGGAACCAGCCGTCCTCCAGCACGTCCGCCGTCTCCTCCGGCTTGTCCCAATACCCGCCCAGCACCGTGTTCGACCGGGCCAGGACCTCACCGGACTCCGAGACCTTCAGCCTGACGCCGAGGGCGGGCAGGCCCGCGCGGCCGAGTTTGCGGGCGCGTTCCTCGGCGGGGAGGTCCAGGTCGGCGGGCCGGGTGCGGTTGAAGGTGAGCACCGGCGAGGTCTCGGTCAGGCCGTAGAGCTGGATGAACTCCCAGCCCAGTTCCTCCTCCACGCGCTGGATCGTCCTGGTCGGCGGCGGGGCGCCCGCGCAGACGATCCGCACCCGGTCACGGCCCGGGATCGCGCCCTCCCAGGTCGCCGCCGCGTCCAGCACCAGGTTCCAGACGGCCGGGGCACCGCACATGAGCGTGACCCCGTGCTCCGCCACCCGCCGCAGGATCTCCGCACCCTCGACCTTGCGCAGCACCACCTGCTTCGCGCCCAGACCCGCCATCACGTACGGCATTCCCCAGCCGTTGCAGTGGAACATCGGCAGCGTGTGCAGATAGACGTCGCGCTCCCAGGCCCGTGTGTGCAGGCCGAAGGTGAGGCCGTTGACCCAGATGTTGCGGTGGGTCAGCTGCACGCCCTTGGGTCGCGCGGTGGTACCCGAGGTGTAGTTGATGGTCGCGGTGGCGTCCTCGTCCGGGTGCGCCCAGGGACGCTGCTCGACGCCGAAGCGCATCAGTTGGGTCTCGGTCTGCTCGCCGAGGACGAAGCGGTGGCGCGCCGTGACGCCGGAGAGCGCCTCGTCCAGCTCCGGGTCGACGAGCAGGACCGAGGACCCGCTCTGCTGCACCACGTAATCGACCTCGTCGGGCTTGAGGCGGAAGTTCACCGGCACACAGATCCGGCCGCTCATCGGCACCGCGAACAGCAGCTCCAGCAGGCGCGCGGAGTTGTGGGCGGCCACCGCCACCCGTTCGCCCTCCCCCACTCCGAGCGCGTCCAGGCCCGCCTGCCAGGCACGGACGCGTTCGGCGAACCGCCCGTACGTCGATGCGGGCACGGGCGGGGCGGGTTGCTGCGGTTCGTCGATCACTCCGGGGCTGTCGCGGAACCCCAGCTCGGCCCGGTCGAGGAAGTCCGCGATCGTCATCGGTGTCCGCATGCTCTCTCCTGCGTTCGGCTGACCTGAACCACATGTCTGCTGACTGGAAGGAGTGTGGCAGTTGCCGGGGCGCGGACGGCTGAAGCAGCAACTTTTCCTCATGGGAGGCCAAGCGGCCGGCCGCGGGGGAAGGGGAAGACGCCCCGGCCGTGGCCCGGCGGACGGGTGCGCTGCCGTAGGGCGCCGGGCCGGCCCTCCCCCGTGCGGGCCGGCCCCGTCCGTCGGCTACTTGTCGGCGGTCAGCGTGCCCGCCGCACCCCAGCTGTCGGTGGGCACCTCCTGGATCCAGACCTGGACGGTGTCGGCGGGGATCTTGTACGCGTCGACGAAGGCGTCGGTGATCTGCTTGACCAGCTCCCGCTTCAGCTCGACGCTGCGCGGACCCTGCTGGACGGTGACGATCGGCATGAGGGAACTCCCTTGTCGGAGGCGGCCGTCCGGGAAACCCGGCACCTGGTTCCGTGCCCGACTCTCCCGGCTCCGCCCCGGTTTCCCCGGGCTCCTGGTGGTGCCCGGCGTGCCCTCAGTCCATCGCGGACGGCCGTCGCGACCAAGAAGCAGAACGCGCATCCAGCGATCACCGATCGAGATCGGACCCCGCGCCGTCGTCCCGCACCGCGCAGGCCCGCAGCAGCAGATCCAGGCCGGCGGGCGGGTCGTTACGGCGCACCGCGAGGAAGGTGGTGAGCTCCATGCCGGGGTCGCGGAACGGCAGGAAGGCGGCCCGGGGGACGCTCAGCCGGCGGGCGTGCGCGGCGTAGACGACGGTCCACAGGCCGTCGTCCGCCGGGCCGCAGGCCCCGATGGCGGTCAGGGCGTCGTCCAGCGAGCCGAAGGAGGGGCCCGGGACGGGTCCGAAGCCGGCCTCCTGGCAGGCGTGGACCACCAGGTCGACCAGCGCCCGGTTGGTGCGCCGCGCGGTCAACACCAGGGGGACGGAGGCCAGTTGGCCGAGCCGGACGGGTCCGGGGGCGGCGGCCAGCGGGTGCCGGGCCGGGACGACAGCCACCAGCGGGTCCTGCCACAGCGGGACGAAGCGCAGGTCCGCACGGCCGCCGCCGTCCGGCTCACCGCGGAGGAACGCGGCATCCAGCTCGCCGGACGCCACCCGGTCGAGCCGCTCCCGGGCCCGCGCGGACACCAGCTCCACCCCGGTCTCGGGGGCCAGGCCGGCCAGCGCGTCCAGCACCCGGTCCAGATGGGTGCCCAGGCCCGTGCTCGTCCCCAGGCGCAGGGTGGCGGCGCGGCCGGCGGCCGCCCCGGCGACGGCGGCCCGCGCACGCTTCTCGGCGGCGAGCAGCGCCCGCGCCTCGGGAAGGAACCGCTCGCCGGCGGCCGTCAGCCGCACCTGCCGCGCCGAACGGTCGAACAGCTCGACCGCCAGCTCCCGTTCCAGCCGCCGGACCTGCTGGCTGACCGCCGACTGCACGATGTGCAGCCGCTCCGCCGCCCGCCCGAAGTGCAGCTCCTGGGCGACCATGACGAAGTACCGCACCTGCCGAAGCTCCACCGCTCCCCCGTCCCCGGCCGGGTTCCGGCCCGGTGCGGGCCTGTCGGGGGCCGTCCCCCGGCCGGTCAATTCCCTTGCCGCGCCGTCCGCGGCCCCGACATCATCCCCCCATGATCGACGCCACCGCACTCTCCGGGAAGCCCGTACTGACCGGCGCCCGGATCCGTCTCGTACCGCTTTCGGCGCAGCATGCGGACGCCTTTTACGCCGCCTGTCATGACCCGCAGACGCGCCGGCTGACCGGCACCCACCACGACTTCACGCGGCAGGAGATCGAGGACTGGTGCGCCGGATGCGCCGACCGCGCGGACCGGCTCGACCTCGCCGTCGAGGACCGGGAGAGCGGTGCGTTCCTGGGCGAACTCGCGCTGAGCCGGATCGACCGGGACAACGCCCACGGGGTGTTCCGGATCGCCCTCGTCCCGCACGCCACCGACCGCGGCATCGGCAGCGAGGCGATACGGCTGCTGCTCGCCCACGCCTTCGACCGGGTGGGTCTGCACCGCGTCCAGCTGGAGGTCTTCGACTACAACCCGCGCGCCCGGCGGGCCTACGAGAAGTGCGGCTTCGAGGTGGAGGGCCGGCTGCGCGAGGCCCTCCACTGGGACGGCGAGTGGCACGACGTGCTGGTGATGGCGGCACTGCGGACGCGGCGGGGGCCGGACGGGACCTAGGTGTGCTGCCCCGGAACGAACCGGCCGCGACCGCAGAAGGCCCGGCCCAGAGCACACTTATCTCTGCTGGGTCCGACTTGAGTATGAGGCGGTTACTGGACCCCCAGACGGATTCACGCTACGACGCCGCACCTCTAGGGTTCTGACCGTTGGGTGTCGAGTACCGGAATGAGCATCGCTCAAAGGGCAAGGTGCTGGTTTTCGTGGAGTATTCGACCGGCCTCGTTTGTGGAGCGGATGTAAATCCAATGAAACTTCTCAGTAGGACAGGGCTGGCCGGTGCCGTTGCGGTGGTTTCCGCCGTCACGGTGGTGGCGGGTACAGCTTTCGGGGGCTCCTCGGGGTCATCGGCCCCTGGCAACGGGACTTCTCCCGCGGCGGCCGGAACGAAGGGCGCTTCCAGCGCGGGAGATTCCTTGTTCCCGCTCTCCGGTAATGGCGGCTACGACGTCTCCCACTATGACCTGAAGCTCGGTTACGACCCCAAGAGCCGCAGTCTTGACGGGCGTGCGGTCATTACGGCTCGTACCACGCAGCCCCTGACCCGATTCAATCTCGACCTGGAGGGTCTGACTGTCAAAAGCGTCAAGGTCAACCAGGCCGGGGCTGACTTTCGGCGTGACGGGCAGGAGTTGGTCATCACTCCGGAGCGCCCCCTGAACAAGGGCGAGCGTTTCAGAGTCGACGTCACCTACGAAGGCATACCCAAGCCGCTCAAACAGCATGGGATGCCCCTCGGGTGGATCGCCACCGACGACGGAGCATTCGTCGGCAGCCAGCCCAATGGCGCCATGACGTGGTTCCCCGTCAATGACCATCCCAAGGACAAAGCCTCCTACGACTTCACCCTCACCGTCCCCCAGGGAAGTACCGCGGTGGCCAACGGTACGTACGGCGGGCAGAAGACGGCGCACGGGCGCACCACCTTCCGCTGGAAGCAGCGAGAGCCGATGGCCTCGTACGCGGCTACCGTGGCGGTGGGCAGGTTCAAGGTCCAGAAGTACACGACGCCGGGCGGCCTGGAGTTCTACAACGCCGTTGACCCGCGCGAGGCGAAGGCGTGGCCGGCGATCAAGAAGTTGCCCTCGGTGCTGGACTGGGCCGGGAAGCTCTTCGGTCCCTACCCGTTCAAGTCGGCGGGAGTCATAGTGCCCCACTCCCAGGCATGGGGCGGATTCACAGCCTTGGAAACCCAAGGTCGCCCGCTGTACCCCAGCAGCCTGTCCGGTGACGGGTTGGGACTGATGGTGCATGAGAGTGCCCACCAGTGGTTCGGGGACTCGGTTTCCCTGAAGAATTGGAAGGACATCTGGCTCAACGAGGGTTTCGCGACCTACGCGGAGTGGCTCTACAAAGAACAGCACGGTGGTGACAGCGCACAGAAGAGCTTCGACAAGTCCTACTCGAAGCCCGCGAACAATGCGGTGTGGAAGGTTCCCGTGGCCTCTCCGCAAAGCGCTGATCAGCTCTTCATGCCCCCCGTCTATGAGCGGGGCGCCATGGCACTGCACAAACTACGCACCACCGTCGGCGACGACACCTTCTTCCGGATCCTCCGCAGCTGGGCATCCAGTCACCGGGGCGGTAATGCCACCACGAGGCAGTTCATCAGCCTTGCGGAAAGGCTGTCCCACAAGGATCTCGGTCCACTGTTCCGCACCTGGATCCACACCCAGGGCAAGCCGTCCCGGCCCTAGTTGTATTGACCCGCAAGGTTCCGCCTGGCCCGCCGCGGGCCTGCTTACGTCACGCTTGAATGGTGGGCCCGATGAGGCGATCGCCGGACAGCAGCGTGCCTGCTTGCTTGACGTGCCGTAGGACAGGTGACACTTCCATACTCTGCAGACCAGGCAGGGCCCCGATGCGATCCGACGTGAATTCGAAGAGTTCGTCGAGGTCTCGGCAGTGGGCAACGGCATGGACGTTGTAGGGGCCGGAGATGGCCGCCGCGAAAGCGATCTCCGGCTCCCGGGCCAGCGAGCGTCCGACGTTCTTCACCTCTGACGGATGCACCCGCAACCACAGGTTGGCCCGCGCGTGATAGCCCAAAGCTGCTGGGGCGATCTCGACGTCGAGGTGGACGACGCGTTCCTTGAGCAGGAAGCGGAGTCGGCGGGAGACGCGGCCTGGTGTGGAGTCCGCCGCTGTGGCGAGGGTGACGAGACTGGCCCGACCGTCCGCAGCGAGCGCGTCAAGGATCTTCTCGTCTTCGGCGGTCAGGTGTACGGCGGCATCAGTGACCACCGGAGACTCCGTGAACGGGGGGCCGTCACTCCCGAGCATGGCTTCCTGCTTCGGGGACAGCGCGCCGTGGAGTGCCGCCCAGTAGTGACCGCGGCCTCCCATGAACTGGCGGAGCATGGCGAAGGCATTGATGTCGAGCACCGCCGCGGTGCGCGGAAGTCGCTGGCCGAGCAGTTCTTCGCGCTGCGCTTGATCCCGTGACTGAGTCGCGCACGTGACTTCGGAGCCCGCTGCGCCAAGAGCTACCCAATTGACATCGTCCCGCTTGGCGAGCGCGCCCGCGATCGCCCCGACGCTGCCGGGCCGGCAGCGCAGTCGTACCAGCCATCTGCTTTGCCCCAACGCTCCCGGGTTGACCACGCCGATGACGCGGATGACGCCGTCGGCGAGCAGGCGCCGATATCGGCGGTTGACGGCGCCTTCGGTGAGGCCGAGCGCGGCTGCTATCGAGGCGAAGGAGGCTCTCGGGGCGATCTGCAGCGCCCGAATGATTCGCACATCGTCGTGCTGGATTACGTGGGATTCAGACATTGATGCACCTGCCATAGCGGGAATCCTGCAAATCGCCCTGCCAGGATCTCACCCGCGGCAGCACGCCGAGCAGACTTGCTCCGTACCGATGAAGAGCCACAGCAGTGCGTATTCCGGTGTCGCCCCCACGCGGTCTCGGTCGAGGACGCACGAAGTGAACTCGCGACGTAAAGGAACGGAGATGACGCTCCATGTCATCGACTGCCACAGGGCAGCACATGTCGACCGCCCTCATCGTCGGGGCCTCGCGCGGCCTCGGCCACGCGATGGCGGCTGAATTCCTCGGCCGAGGATGGCACGTCATCGGCACGGTCCGCGACACCTCTGCGCGAACGCCCCTGCACGATCTCGCCGACCGGGCCGAGGGCCGCGTCACCATCGAGCACCTCGACATCAACGAGCCCGACCACCTTGCGCCGCTGCACGAGCGTCTTGCGGAACGCCGGCTCGACCTGCTCTTCGTCAACGCCGGCACCACGAACAATGAGCAGACACCCCTCGGCAAGGTGGCGACGGACGATTTCGTCGAGGTGATGATCACCAACGCTCTCAGCCCCATACGCGTCATCGAGGCGCTCGAAGACCTGGTGTCCCACACCGGCCTCATCGGAGCGATGTCGTCCGGGCAGGGCAGCATCACGAACAACACGACCGCAGGCCGTGAGGTGTACCGGGGAAGCAAAGCGGCCTTGAACATGTTCATGCGCAGCTTCGCGATCCGGCAGGCGGGGACACAGCGCGGCTTCGCCCTCCTGGCACCGGGCTGGATCCGCACCGCGCTCGGGGGGCCCGACGCTCCGTTCACCGTCGAAGAGAGCGCCCCGCTGCTGGTGAACGTCCTGCTGTCCAAACTGGGCACTCCTGGCCTGGCGTATCTGGACCGCTCGGGTCGGACAGTGCCCTGGTAAGCCCCACCGAGCGAACCCTTGCGGGTGGCCCTGACGACCAGCAGGCACCGCACGCGGTCTCCTCACTCGGAACCCCTCACCCGCGTCTGACGTGGCCAACACACAGGAGAATGCGAAGCATTGACGGCTCTGCCTCTCATCGCCATCGAAGAACACTGGATCATGCCGGACGTGACGTCCGGCCTCCGAGCTGTGCCGCAGCCTGACGAAAGCCTTGCCTTCAACGAGATGGGCGACAACCAGGAGCGTCTGGAGGACCTGGGAGCCGGCCGCATCGCGGCCATGGATGCTCAGGGAATCGACATGTCCGTCCTCGCCCTGACACCGCCGGGAGTCCAGCCGCTGCCGCCCAGGGAGGCACTGGCTCTCAGCCGCGCCGCGAACGATATGGCCGCAGCGGCCGTCGCCCGGCACCCGACCCGTTTTCGCTCGCTGTCCACTCTCCCCATGTCGGCACCCAAGGACGTCGTGGGCGAGCTGGAAAGAGCTGCGGCCATGGGGCACGTAGGCACCATGGTCTATGGCCGATCGGGCGACCTGTTCCTCGACGACCCCGCCTATGACGACTTTTTCTCCGCCGCATCAGAACTCGGCCAGCCCGTGTTCATCCATCCGCAGCTGCCCTCGACCGCGGTCCGAGACGCCTCCTATCGTGGATTCGACCCCATGACGGACCTGGCCCTCGCCACTTTCGGGTGGGGGTGGCACCTGGACGCCGCCATTGCGGTACTCCGGCTGATGCTGCGAGGAACGTTCGACCGTCATCCCGACCTTCAAGTCGTGCTCGGACACTGGGGAGAGATGCTGCTCTTCTGGCTCGACCGGGCTGACAGCCTTCCCCGTGTCGCCGGGTTGGCGCGATCCATATCGGACTACGTCCGGTCAAACCTCTATGTCACCACCTCCGGCATGCTCAATCCGGCGTTCCTTCAGCACGCCCTGTCCGTCACCTCCGTCGACCGGTTGATCTTCTCGACCGACTACCCGTTCCAACGACCCACCAGAGAAGAAATCGATTCCTTCCTGAATCACTTCTCGTCAGAAGCGGAACGCAAGCAGTTCTCGTCGGCCAACGCGGCATCCCTGTACGGGATTGCCGTCTAGGCAGTGAGGGAGGTGGTGAGCAAGGCGGACGGCCGCCCGGCTCCGACCGCGAGGGCCAGGATCGAGGTGGCGTGCGGCTCAGTCGTTGTCCGCCGTGAACGGCAGCCACTCGGTCTCCAGGGCGGCGTCCAGCCGGCGGACCGCCCCCGGGGTGTGCTCGGTGACCAGACCGGCGTGCGCGGCGCGCCGGAGCGGGGTGCCGCCCAGGAAGACGGCGCTCAACTCCCGGACGTCCAGGGCGAGATCGGGGTCCTCCGTGGTCGGCGTCCAGGTGGCGCGGGCGGGTGTGGCGGTCAGCCGGAAGCGGCCGGCGTTGGCGGGCAGCGCACGGTCGCTCAGGTCGAGGACGAGGTCGACGGGCGCCGCCCAGGAACGGGCGGTCAGCGCGGCGCGGACGTCCACGAGCCGGAGCCACAGACAGGGTTCCTGGCCGGTGACGCGTACCTGGTCGCGGTCGGCGGCGAGGCTGAACAGCAGGTCGTCGGCGGGTCGGGCGTGGATCCGTACGGTCGAGGTGAGGTCGATGGCGGCGAGGTAGGACCACAGGGCGGCGGCGGCCGGTGCGGACTCCGCCTCCAGCTCCTCCACCGCGACCGCGCCGGGGCGGCTGTCGTTCGCGGAGCGGGTGCGGTAGACCGCGTAGCCGCCGGGCGCCTCTCCGTCCGCGCCCAGCACCACCACGCGCACCGCCCCGAAGCCGTCCCGTTCGTCTTCACTGCGGGCGCCGTCGAGGTCCAGCACCTGCCTGCGCCACCAGGTCTCGTCGCGGGTGAACCGGCCCGCGCGGTCGGCCAGGCTCGCGTCGTAGCGGGCGGGGAGCAGGGTGGGTGCCGCGGCCGGATCGATCAGCCGCAGCGGACGGCGGTCGGCCGCGATCCGCAGCGCGAGCGGCCGGGAGGAGTCGATCTCCACGCGGTACGCCTCGGTGGCCGCGGCGAAGCCGAAGCGGCCGTAGATGGCGCTCTCGGAGGCCCACAGACAGGCAAGCGGCTGCCCGTCGGCGGCGCAGCGGCGCCACAGCTCGTCGATCATCGACGTCAGCACCCCGCGGCGCCGGTGGGTGGGCGCCACGGACACGAAGTCGAGGGCGGCACACGGGAGTTGACTGCCCGGGACGGAGAGCGTGAGGCGGTGGGCGCCGGCCACCCCGGTCAGCCGCCCCTCGTGCCGCGCGCCGATGCGGGTGCTCTCCCGCAGCAGTTGGCGGTGGTAGGTGCGGGTCTTGTCGGGGAGCGTCAGATGGAACGCGAGGTAGACGAGGTCCAGGGCCTGGTCGAGGTCCTCTTCGGGGATGTCCCCGAGGTGGGGGGGCGGTGCGGGTGTCGTCGTGGGTCACCCGGGGACGCTAACCCGGCGCGCCGGGATCCTCATCCCGTTATTGCGCACGCCGGGCCGGCGTCCCCGGGCCCCGTTCGCCGTTACAGCCAGCTGCCGAACCGGCGGACGTACCAGGTCTTCACGCCCTGGGTGAGCAGGCAGTACGACGCCAGCGTCGCGACCAGCCACGGGAAGTAGGCCATCGGCAGCGCCTGCATCCCGAGCACGCCGGCCAGCGGCGAGAACGGCAGGTAGAGGCCGATCGCCGTCACCGCCGCCGTCATCACCATCACCGGCAGGGTCGCCCGCGACTGCACGAAGGGGATCCGCCGGGTGCGCAGCATGTGGACGACCAGCGTCTGCGTCAGCAGGCCCTCGACGAACCAGCCGGACTGGAACAGCGCCTGGTGCACCTCGCTGTTGGCCCCGAAGACATGCCACATCAGCAAGAACGTGGTGATGTCGAAGACCGAGCTGGTCGGCCCGAGGACGAGCATGAAGCGGCCGATGCCCCGGGCGTCCCAGGTGCGCGGGGTGCGCAGGTAGTCGCGGTCCATCCGGTCCCACGGCGTGGCCAGCTGGGAGATGTCGTACAGGAGGTTCTGTACGAGCAACTGCATGGCCAGCATCGGCTGGAAGGGGAGGAACGCGGACGCGGCCAGCACCGAGAAGACGTTCCCGAAGTTCGAGGAGGCCGTCATCTTGAGGTACTTGATGGTGTTGCCGAAGGTCAGCCGGCCGCGCAGCACCCCCTGTTCCAGGACCATCAGGTCCTTCTCCAACAGGATGATGTCGGCGGACTCCTTGGCGATGTCGACCGCGGTGTCCACGGAGATCCCGACGTCCGCGTCGCGCAGCGCGGCGGCGTCGTTGATGCCGTCGCCGAGGAATCCGACGGTGTGCCCGTCGGCTTGCAGGGCCCGCACGATCCGGGCCTTCTGGGTGGGGTCGGCCTTGGCGAACACCGTGGTGGTGCGGGTGAGTGTGCGCAGTTGCCGGTCGTCGAGGCCGTCGAGCTCGGCGCCGGTGACCACGGTGCCGACCTCCAGGCCCACGTCGGCGCAGACCCGGGCGGCGACCAGCTCGTTGTCGCCGGTGATGACCTTCACCGCGATACCGCTGTCGGCGAGTGCCCCCAGCGCCCGGGCGGCGTCCTGCTTCGGCGGGTCGAGGAACGCCAGGAAGCCGACCAGGGTCAGCCCGGTCTCGTCCGCGACACCGTAGGCGGTACGGGCCTCCTGCCCGCCGTCGGGGCCGCCGGGCAGGGTGCGGGTGGCCACGGCCAGCACCCGCATGCCCTGCCGCTGGTGGTACGCCGCGGTGTGCAGGACCTGCCGGCGCAGGGTGTCGGTCAGCTCGGCGCGACGGCCGCCGCCGGTCAGATGGCTGCACCTGTCGAGCACCTCCTCGACCGCGCCTTTGGTGATCAGGATGTGCTCGCCGGCAGGCCCGTCCGCGTCGTTGCGGCGCAGTACCACCGACATCCGCCGCCGTGCGAAGTCGAAGGGGATCTCGTCGACCAGCGTGAAGCGGGCGTCGACGACAACCTCCTCGGCCTCGTGCATGCGGTCGATGACGGCCTGGTCCAGCAGGTTGCGCAGCCCCGTCTGGAAGTGACTGTTGAGGTAGGCGTACTCCAGGACCTCGTCGTCCGGCTCGCCGTGGATGTCGAGGTAGCTGTCCAGGACGATCCGGTCCTCGGTGAGGGTGCCGGTCTTGTCCGTGCACAGCACGTCCATCGCGCCCAGGTTCTGAATCGCGTTCAGACGCTTGACGACGACCTTGCGGCGGGACAGCGCGACCGCGCCGCGCGCCAGGTTGGTGGTGACGACCATCGGCAGCATCTCGGGCGTGAGGCCGACGGCGACGGCCACCGCGAAGGTGAAGGCCTCGGCCCAGTCGCCCTTGGTCACCCCGTTGATCAGGAAGACGACGGGGACCATCACCAGCATGAAGCGGATCAGCAGCAGGCTGACCTTCTTCACCCCGGTGTCGAAGCCGGTCTGTGGACGCTCGCCGGTCAACGCGTCCGCCATGGAGCCGAAGTAGGTGTACGGGCCGGTGGCGACGGCCACGCCGGTCGCGGTGCCGGAGGTCACCGAGGTGCCGGCCAGGACGAGGTTGTCGGCCTCGATCGGGTCGCTGGTCAGCCGCTGCCCGTCGTCGGGGAAGCGGGTGTCGGCCTTGGCCACCGGCAGCGACTCACCGGACAGCGCGGCCTGGCTGACCATCAGGTCCTTGGCCGTCAGCAGCCGCAGGTCGGCGGGGACGAGATCGCCGGCCGCCAGCTTGATGAGGTCGCCCTTGACCACGCCGTCCATCGGGATCTCGACGGTGGTGGGCAGCCGGCCGCTACCGGCCAGCCGCTGTACGGCGGTGGTCGTGGTGACCAGGGCCTGCAACGCGGCGGCGGCGCTGTTGGAGCGGTACTCCTGCCAGAACCGCAGCCCCACGCTGATCAGCACCATCGCGCCGAGGATCGCGATCTTCGGGTCGAACGGCTCCTCCCCGGCGACCTGCAGCCACTGCACGAACATGACGGTGACCAGCACCGCCAGCACCAGGATGAAGGGGTTCCAGAACGCCTTGGCGAGCTGGGCGTACCAGCGCGGGGCGGACCTCGGGGTGAGGACGTTGGCGCCGTCGCGCTCCAGCCGGTGCTGGGCCAGGCCGTAGGACAGCCCGGCGGGGGTGCTCTGCAGATCCTGCAGGACCTGGGCGGCGGGGCGGCCGCTGGCCTCGGCCAGCTGATCGGCGACGTGCCGGGTACGGGCCGCCGATTCGGCCGCCTGCCGCTCCCGCCGAAGACGGCGGCCCGGCGGAGCGAGCTTTTGAGGGGTGAGCAGATTCGTCATGACAAAACCTCCCTGCGCGCAGAAGGGCACACCGGCGGACCGGAATACGCGACGCCGGCGCATGGCACGACACACGGCATGCGCACGCAATGCGGCGTTCCGGACCGGAAGAGGGCCGGCTGTTTTCGGGCAGGCCGGCATGGCCTTCGCGCGAAGAATGCGAAAACTAGAAGAAACTCGAAGAGAATCGAGAAATGGGGGACCAGGGGCGGCCGGACGCAGCCGGAAGCGCCCCGGTCTCAGGGTGAAGGCATACCGCAAAGCCGGCACGGAGCCCCTGGGGGCACACCGTCAACGGCTCGGAGAAAGGCAGCAGTTCAGTACGCTGCAACGCTGCGGCAAGGACTTCCTTCGGGACTCATCCCGATCACCTCCTTGCTCGCGCGGACATACCCCGGCGCCCTCACAACGGGCGCCGTCATTTCCCCATGCTGCCATATCCCCGCAGCGGGCCCCTCATTCTTTCGGCCGAATACCGTCCCCGCACGGTGTGATCTGCGCCGCTCCGAAATGAGCGGTGCGGAATGCGCGGTGCGGAGTACGTCGTGCGGGGTGAGCGGTGCCGAATGAGCGGCGCGGACGGCAGCAATGGAGAGGCGGTGCGGCGTGACGACGGCGAACGCCCCCTCGCCCTTCACCTGCCGCCCGCCGCCCGTTGCCCGTTCCGCGCCCTCAGGCCACCGACCCGATCCGCCCGACCGGCCGGGCCGTGTCGTGATGGATGGGGGTGTGCGCGCCGGTCAGCGGTGCGCCGGTGCCGCCGCGGCGGTTGGCGACGATCTCGGCGGCGATGGACAGCGCGGTCTCCTCCGGGGTGCGCGCGCCCAGGTCGAGGCCGATGGGTGACCGCAGGCGGTTCAACTCCAGCTCGCTCAGGCCGACTTCACGAAGGCGCCGCTGACGGTCCAGGTGGGTGCGGCGGGAGCCCATCGCCCCGACGTAGGCGACCGGGAGCCGCAGCGCGCGCTCCAGCAGCGGTACGTCGAACTTGGCGTCGTGGGTCAGCACACACAGCACCGTGCGGGCATCGAGGTCCTGGGAGTCCAGGTAGCGGTGCGGCCAGTCGACGACGATCTCGTCGGCGTCCGGGAAGCGGGCGCGGGTGGCGAAGACGGGGCGGGCGTCGCAGACCGTGACGTGGTAGTTGAGCAGCTTTCCGACCTTGACCAGCGCGGCGGCGAAGTCGATGGCCCCGAAGACGATCATGCGGGGTGCGGGGACGGAGGATTCCACGAGCAGCTCGACGGTCCCGCCGCAGCGCGAGCCCGCCGGCTGCGCCCCGTCGTCGCCCTGTGGTGCGCCGTCGGCGGCGCCCGTGCCGATCGCGACCGTCGTGGTGCGTCCGGCGTCCAGCAGCGCGCGGGCCTCGGCCAGCGCGGTGCGGTCCAGGACGGGGTGGCCGCCGAGGGTGCCGGTATGGCTGCCGTCGGGGCGCACGAGCAGGGCCCGGCCGAGGTACCCGTCGGGGCCCCGGACGACCCGGGCGAGGGCCGCCGCCTCCCCCGCGGCGGCGGCGGCCAGCCCGGCGGCGAGCGTGCCGGCGGTGCGGTCCGCCGGCTCCCCCGCCACCGGGCCGCCGCCGGCCGGGCGCACGGCCGCGGCCCGTATCGGCTCGACGAGGATGTCGATGATTCCGCCGCAGGTCAGGCCCACGGCGAAGGCATCCTCGTCGCTGTACCCGAAGCGCTCCAGGACCGGCCGGCCGGTCCGCAGCGCCTCCTGGCACAGGTCGTACACCGCCCCCTCCACACATCCGCCGGAGACCGACCCGATCGCCGTGCCGGCGCTGTCGACGGCAAGGGCGGCTCCGGGCTGGCGTGGCGCGCTGCCGTGGGTGGCCACCACGGTGGCCACCGCGATGTCGCGGCCCTGCTCGACCCACCGGTGCAGCTCGTCGGCGATGTCCAGCATGTCGGTCTCCTTACGGATGGGGGAGGGCGGGGCGGTTACTTGACGCCCAGCCACTGCTCGATCGGATGGAGCGAGAAGTAGACGAGGAAGATCGCGGACAGCACCCACATGAAGCCGCCGACCTCGCGCCACTTGCCCTGCCCCGCCTTGATGACGGTGTAGGCGATGACGCCGGCGCCCACACCCGCGGTGATGCTGTAGGTGAACGGCATCAGCACCACGGTCAGGAAGACCGGGACGGACACCGAGCGGTCGCGCCAGTCCACGTGCCCGGCGGCACTCATCATCATCGAGCCGATGACGACGAGGGCGGCCGAGGCCACCTGGGCCGGTACGAGCTGGGTGAGCGGGGTGAAGAACAGGCAGGCCGCGAAGAGCAGACCGGTGACGACGGACGAGAGGCCGGTCCGGGCACCCTCGCCGACGCCGCTCGCCGACTCGATGAACACGGTCTGACCGGAGGCACCGGCCACCCCGCCGATCGCCCCGCCCGCGCCGTCCACGAACAGCGCCTTGGACAGCCCCGGCATCCGGCCCTTGTCGTCGGCCAGCCCGGCTTCCGTACCGACGCCGATGATGGTGGCCATCGCGTCGAAGAAGCCGGCCAGCACCAGGGTGAAGACGATCATGCCCACGCTGAGGGCGCCGATCGAACCCCAGCCGCCGAAGTCCACCTGGCCGAAGAGGCCGAAGTCGGGCATCGCCACCGCGCTGCCGCTCAGCTCCGGAGGCGTACCGCCCCAGTCCTTGGCCGTCAGTCCGCCGATCCTGGTGGCCGCGATGGCCAGGACGCTGCCGGCCACGATGCCGATGAGGATGGCACCGGGCACCTTGCGTGCCTGCATGATGAAGATCAACAACAGCGTGACACAGAAGAACAGGACCGGCCAGCCGGAGAGCTGTCCGGTCAGACCGAGGGTGACCGGGCCGCCCTCGCCCTTGCCCACGAAACCGGCCTTCACCAGGCCGAGCAGCGCGACGAACGTCCCGATGCCCATGGTGATCGCGTGCTTGAGGGCCAGCGGGATGGCGTTCATGATCATCTCGCGGAGGCCGGTGACCACCAGCAGACAGATGACGACGCCGTAGATCACGCACATGCCCATCGCCTGCGGCCAGGTCATGTGCGGGACCACCTGGGCGGTCAGTGCGGCGGAGACGTTGAGGCCGGCCGCCAGGGCCAGCGGCACCTTGCCGATGAAGCCCATGAGGAGGGTGGAGACGGCCGCGGCGAACGCGGTCGCGGTGACCACACCGGCGTGCGCGAGAGTGTTCTTCTCGACGTCCGGGGTCGACAGGATCAGCGGGTTGAGCAGCAGGATGTAGCACATCGCCATGAAGGTGGTGATGCCGCCGCGCAGCTCGCGCGCGAGCGTCGATCCTCTGTCGGATATGTGGAAATACCGGTCGAGCCAGTCCCGGCCGGCGGGCTGACGCGAGCCGGAGCCCGCGTCTTCCGCCGTGGTCCGCGACTCGGTGGACTGCTGGGTCATGGTGCCTTGCTCCCAAGGTTCAAAGGGGCCCTCGCATCGGATGCGAGATTTGGGATGGATCAACGGCTGCACGACCCGGGGGACGGCCCGAGACGAACGGGTACTGACTCCGTGCGGGGCGGAGCAGTGACTGCGTGGTGCGGGCCTGCGGAAGGTGCGCGCAGGAGGACCGGCAGGACCTCCTGCGCGCACCGCCCGGAAGCCGGGCCCGGGGTCCGGCCCCGGACGGTCTCTAGGTGCCGGTGAGGTGCTCGGGGCGCACCGGCGTCTTGTTGAGCTCCAGCCCGGTCGCGTTCCGGATCGCCGCGAGGACGGCCGGGGTGGACGACAGGGTGGGGGCCTCGCCGACGCCGCGCAGCCCGTAGGGGGCGTGCTCATCGGCGAGTTCGAGCACATCGACCGGGATGGTCGGCGTGTCGAGGATGGTGGGGATGAGGTAGTCCGTGAAGGACGGGTTGCGCACCTTCGCGGTCTTGGGGTCGACGATGATCTCCTCCATGACGGCCACGCCCAGGCCCTGAGTGGTGCCGCCCTGGATCTGGCCGACGACGGACAGCGGGTTGAGCGCCTTGCCGACGTCCTGCGCACAGGCGAGTTCGATGACCTTGACCAGGCCGAGCTCGGTGTCCACCTCCACCACCGCGCGGTGGGCGGCGAAGGAGTACTGGACGTGGCCGTTGCCCTGGCCGGTGCGCAGGTCGAACGCCTCGGTCGGGCGGTGCCGCCACTCCAGCTCCAGGTCGATCGCCTCGTCCTCCAGGACGTCCGCGATATCGGCCAGGACCTCTCCGCCGTCGGTGGTGACCTTGCCGCCCTCCAGCAGCAGTTCGGCGGTGGCCCACGCGGGGTGGTACGTGCCGAACTTGGCGCGGCCGGCCTCCAGGACCTTCTCGCGCACCGCCTCGCAGGTGTGCTTCACCGCGCCGCCGGTCACATACGTCTGCCGGGAGGCGGAGGTGGAGCCGGCCGAGCCGACCTGGGTGTCGGCCGGCTGGATGCTGACCTGCTGCACGCCCAGTTCCGTACGGGCGATCTGGGCGTGCACGGTGATGCCGCCCTGGCCGACCTCCGCCATCGCGGTGTGGACCGTGGCGACCGGTTCGCCGCCGATGACCTCCATCCGCACCCGGGCGGTGGAGTAGTCGTCGAAGCCCTCGGAGAAGCCGACGTTCTTGATGCCGACGGCGTAGCCGACCCCGCGGACCACGCCCTCGCCATGGGTGGTGTTGGACAGACCGCCGGGCAGCGCGCGGACATCGGCGCCCTCGCCGGCCGCCAGCCACTGCTGCTCGGGCGGCAGCGGCATCGCCTTGACCCGGCGCAGCAGTTCGGCGACCGGCGCGGGCGAGTCGACCTGCTGGCCGGTCGGCAGCAGCGTGCCCTGCTCCATGGCGTTGCGCTGCCGGAACTCGACCGGGTCCAGCCCCAGCTTCGCGGCGAGCTTGTCCATCTGCGCCTCGTAGGCGAAGCACGCCTGGACCGCGCCGAAGCCGCGCATCGCCCCGCAGGGCGGGTTGTTGGAGTACAGCGCGATGGCCTCGATGTCGACGTCGTCGACGACGTACGGGCCGACCGAGAGGGACGAGGCGTTGCCGACGACGGCCGGGGAGGCGGAGGCGTAGGCGCCGCCGTCCAGCACGATCCGGCACTTCATGTGGGTGAGCTTGCCGTCCTTGGTGGCGCCGTGCTCGTACCAGAGCCTGGCCGGGTGCCGGTGGACGTGGCCGAAGAAGGACTCGAACCGGTTGTAGACGATCTTGACGGGCTTGCCGGTGCGCAGCGCCAGCAGGCAGGCGTGGATCTGCATCGACAGGTCCTCGCGGCCGCCGAAGGCGCCCCCGACGCCGGAGAGCGTCATCCGCACCTTCTCCTCGGGCAGGCCGAGGACCGGGGCGATCTGGCGGAGGTCGGAGTGCAGCCACTGGGTGGCGACGTACAGATCGACGCCGCCGTCCTCGCCGGGCACCGCGAGGCCGGACTCCGGGCCGAGGAAGGCCTGGTCCTGCATGCCGAAGACGTACTCGCCGGAGACGATGACATCGGCCTTCTTGGCGGCCTCGTCCGCGTTGCCGCGGATGATCGGCTGGCGGTGCACGATGTTGGGGTGCGGCACATGGCCCGCGTGGTGATCGGCGCGGTTCTCGTGGACCAGCGGTGCGCCGTCGGCGGTGGCGGAGGCCTCGTCGGTGACGACCGGCAGTTCGCGGTACTCGATCTTGATCTTGGCGGCGGCGCGGCGCGCGGTCTCCGGGTGGTCGGCGGCGACCAGCGCCACCGGCTCGCCGTGGTGGCGCACCTTGCCGTGCGCGAGCACCGGAGTGTCCTGGATCTCCAGGCCGTAGTTCTTCACGTCGGTGGGCAGGTCGTCGTACGTGAGCACTGCGTAGACACCGGGGGTCGCCAGCGCCTCGGCGGTGTCGATCGAGCGGATCTCGGCGTGTGCGGTGGTGCTGCGCAGCGTGTAGCCCCACAGCATGTCCTCGTGCCACATGTCCGAGGAGTAGGCGAATTCGCCGGTCACCTTGAGGGTGCCGTCCGGCCGCAGGGTGGATTCACCGATCCCGGCCCTGGTCTTGCCGCCCTGGACGAGGCTGGTGGGGGTGCGGGTGACACCGGCCATGGCGTTCAGGCCCCCTGTCCGGCGGTGTGGGAGTCGCCGCGGGCGGCCGCCAGCCGGACCGCGTCGAGGATCTTCTCGTAGCCGGTGCAGCGGCACAGGTTGCCCGACAGCGCCTCGCGGATATCGGCGTCCGACGGGGAGCCGTTGCGCTCCAGCAGTTCATCGGCGGCGACCAGCAGACCCGGGGTGCAAAAGCCGCACTGGACCGCACCGGCGTCGATGAAGGCCTGCTGGATCGGGGAGAGTTCGGCCGACTCGCCGGCCTGCGAGCCGGCGGGCCGGGCCTGCCACTGCTGGGCCTCGGCCATGCTGGTGCCACAGACACCGGAGGCGCAGCCGCCCCCTTCCGCACGCTGCTTGGCGAAGTCCGCCAAGCCCTCGACGGTCACCACCTCGCGGCCCTCGACCTGGCCCGCCGCGACCAGGCAGGAACACACCGGCACGCCGTCCAGACGGACCGTGCAGGACCCGCATTCGCCCTGCTCACAGGCGTTCTTGGAACCCGGGAGTCCCATCCGCTCGCGGAGGACGTACAGCAGGCTCTCGCCTTCCCATACGTCGTCGGCCTCCTGCCGGCGGCCGTTGACGGTGAATGTCACGCGCACTGTGCGCCTCCCTTTGAGCCGTGGGCGTTGCCGCGGTAGGACTCCCAGGTCCAGCCGAGGGTGCGGCGCGCCATGATGCCGACCGCGTGCCGGCGGTACGCGGCGCTGCCGCGCACGTCGTCGATCGGGTTGCAGGCGCCGGCGGCGAGCTGCGCGAACTGCTTGGCGACGGACGGCGGAATGGGGCTGCCCGAGTCCCAGAAGCCGCCCTCCTCCAGCGCCGCGGAGAGGAAGGCCTCGGCCTCCTTGGCGCGGACGGGGGTGGGCGCGGCGGAGCCGATGCCGGTGCGCACCGTGCGGGTCTCGGGGTGCAGCGCGATGCCGAAGGCGCAGACCGCGATGACCATGGCGTTGCGGGTGCCGACCTTGGAGAACTGCTGCGGGCCGTCGGCCTTGGGCAGATGCACCGAGCGGATCAGCTCGTCGGGCGCCATCGCATTGCGCTTGACGCCGGTGTAGAAGTCGTCGATCGGGATCATCCGGCGGCCGCGTACGGACTCCACCTCGACCTCGCAGCCGGCGGCCAGCAGCGCGGGGTGGGCGTCGCCGGCCGGGGAGGCGGTGCCGAGGTTGCCGCCGACGCCGCCGCGGTTGCGGATCTGCGGGGAGGCCACCGTGTGCGAGGCCAGGGCCAGGCCGGGGAGCTCGGCCCGCAGGTTTTCCATGATCTGGGTGTAGGGCACGGAGGCGCCCAGCCGGACGGTCTTCTCGCCGACCTCCCACTCGTTCAGCTCACCGATGCGGTTCAGGTCGAGCAGGTACTCCGGGCGGCGGTGGTCGAAGTTGATCTCGACCATCACGTCCGTGCCGCCCGCGATGGGCACAGCGGTGGGGTGCTCGGCCTTGGCGGCGAGCGCCTCCTCCCAGCTGGCGGGGCGAAGGAAGTCCATGGGGTGGCCTCTTCTACGAATTCGACGAATGTGCTGCGAAATCGGTCGCTCGCTGCTCATGGTGCGGACACGGTGCTGTCGCCGCCATGGAGCGGTTCATGTCTCGTTCATGTGATGAGGCTCAGTGAACGCTCCCGGGACCGTCCGGTGCAGTCACCGAAACCATGAAGCGGTTGGCTGGCCAGGCCACCTGTCTTGTAGATTCGAACGAAAGTCGAGGCTTGGAAACCTCGCGGCATTCCACCGGCAACACCAGACAGCAAAGAACGGCGGGCGAGGTCATGCGGCTCCGCGTACTCCTGGATACCCACTCCCTGGGCCTCAGGCTCCTCGGAGGCGAGGAAGAACTGGATCGCACTGTACGCGGCGTGATGA
Organism: Streptomyces sp. TM32; assembly: GCF_004122755.1. Classification (NCBI taxonomy): domain Bacteria; kingdom Bacillati; phylum Actinomycetota; class Actinomycetes; order Kitasatosporales; family Streptomycetaceae; genus Streptomyces; species Streptomyces sp. TM32. Next base: position 8,854 of record NZ_SDIG01000052.1, on the reverse strand, counting down.
CCACCGACCTGCGCGATCCCAGCCGCTATCTCTCCGGCGGCGAACTGGTGCTGACCGGCCTGGCCTGGCACCGCGCGCCGGAGGACTCCGAGCCGTTCGTCCGCATCCTGGCCGCCGCGGGCGTCGCCGGACTCGCGGCGGGCGAGGCGGAGCTGGGCTCGGTCCCGGAGGATCTGATCGAGGCCTGCGCACGGCACCGGATGCCGCTGTTCTCGGTCGTCGAGGACGTCTCGTTCGCCTCCATCACCGAGCATGTCGTCCGCCAGGTCTCCAGCGAGCGGGCCGGCGATCTGGCGGCCGTGGTGGACCGCCACCGGCGACTGATGACCTCCGCGGGCGGCGGCCCGGACGTGGTCCTGGACCTGCTCGGCTCCGACCTGGACCTGCGGGCCTGGGTGCTCTCCCCCACCGGGCGGCAGATCGCCGGCTCGACCCTGGCGGACGCCGGGCCGGAGCTCCCCGGTGAACTGGCCGCCCGGCTCGCGGGCGAGCACCTGGCGGCCGCCCGCACCGGCCGGCGCGGGCCGCACCGCGTCACGATCGAAGGGGGCGGCGCGCAGCGCCTCGATGAGGGGCGGCGGTCGGGCGACGGGTCGGGAGGAGCCACCTTCTCGCTGTTCCCGATCCGCCAGGAGGGCCGTGACCTGCGCCAGACGGTGCTGAGCGACTGGCTGCTGGCGGTCGAGGCGGACGCCGGCGAGTGGTCGGAGGAGCGCCTGGACCTGCTGCACGGCGTCACCCAGCTGATCGCGGTGGAACGCGACCGGCGCGATGCGGCACGTACGGTCCGCCGCCGGCTCGCCCAGGAGGTGCTGGAGCTCGTCCAGGCCGGCGCCCCGCCCGCCGAGATCGCGGCCCGGCTGCGGGTGGCCGCCCCCGTGCTACTGCCCGGCCTGGGCACCGCACCGCACTGGCAGCTCGTGGTGGCCCGGGTCGAGTGGGAGGACGGCGACGTCCCCGGCGGTCCCGTGGCGCAGAGCCTGCTGGAGGAGATGCTGGTCGACCCCGGCGTCGCCGGGCCCGAGCACTCCGACCGCATCGCCGTGGCGCACACCGGCGACGAGGCGGTGGCGCTGGTGCCGCTGCCCGTACCGGACGAGTCCCGGGACTCCTCGGCGACGGGTCTGCACGCCGCGGAGCTGCTCCGGGTCGTCCAGGAGCCGCTCGCCCGCGGTCTGGACGACGACGGGCGGCTGACGGTCGGGGTGAGCGCCGCGGTGCACTCCGCGGAGGGCCTGCGCGGCGCCCTGGAGGAGGCCCGGCACGCCCGCCGGGTCGCCGCCGCCCGCAACGGCCGGGTCTGCGCCGCCGGGCACGAGGAGTTGGCCTCGCACGTCCTGCTGCTGCCGTTCGTGCCGGACGACGTCCGCCGGGCCTTCACCGCCCGGCTGCTGGACCCGCTGCGCGAGTACGACCGCAAGCACCGCGCCGAGCTGATCCCCACGCTGGAGGCGTTCTTGGACTGCGACGGCTCCTGGACCCGCTGTGCGACCCGTCTCCACCTGCATGTGAACACGCTCCGCTACCGGGTGGGGCGGATCGAGCAGCTCACGGGACGCGACCTGTCCCGCCTGGAGGACAAGCTCGACTTCTTCCTCGCCCTGCGGATGAGCTGACGCGCACGGCGGATCGGCGGCCGGCCGGGGCGATCCGGCGGTGCAATCCGGCGGACCCGGCATCCGCCGTTAGGGGTAACTCGATCGGGCGGCATCGCGGCGGCCGTGCCGGCCGCGGCCGCCCGCGCTTGCGCCGCAACGCGCCCGATCAGGGCCGCGCACCCCGTCCGTACCGCGCACCCGGTGATTGTGAATTCATTCACCCGCCCCCTTGGCCCGGCGGCGGACTTCGTGCTGAGATGCGCCCACGGCTTCCGATTTCCAGCTCAATGGCGCGCTTGGGGAGGGCAACGTGGCGGATACCGCCATGCCAGAATCAGCGGATCCCGCGGATCCGGACCGTTCCGCGGGCCCGGTGCCGGTCACGGTACCGAGACCCGCATCCGCACCGGAAGTACCCACCGTCGCCGCGGTCGAGGGGGACGATCCCCTCGACCGTGCCGTGTGGCGACTCCGCTCCCGCGGCTGCTGGGACGACGCGGCCGCGCTGCTGGAGCCGCACGCCGTCCGTCACGCCCCGTCCGCGCTGCGCCGCGCGGCCCTCCTGGTCGAGCGCTGTGTGTTCACGACCACCGGCTGGGCCGAGGCGGAGGACGCGCTGCGCGGCGCCGAGGCCCTGGCGGGCGACGACGACGAGCGCGGCGGCGCGGCCTGCGAGCGCGGCCACCTCGCCTACGCCGCCACCGTCCTGGGCGTCCGGGACCGGGCCGACGAGGCGCGCTCGGCGCTCGGCCGGGCCGCCGCGCTGCTGGCACCCACCGCGGCCGGCCGCCCGCTGCTGGACTTCCGCCGCGGGCTGATGGCCGAGCACGTCGCCGACAGCCCGGATGCGGCGCGCGCCGCCTACCGCCGCGCGCACGCCGGCGCCACCGCGCACGGCGACCACCTGCTGCTGTCCTTCACCTGGCGCCACCTGGCCGGACTCGCGCTGCGGGACGGGGAGTTGGCGGAGGCCCGGCACGGTTTCGCCGAGTCGCTGCGGATCCGGGAGGAGCTGGGCTTCCTCATCGGTACGGCACCGGCCCTCGCGGCGCTGGCCGATGCCGCCCCGGAGGGCGACGCGGCCCGGCTGCGCGCCGAGGCGGCTCGCCTGTTCCGCCTCATGGGCGGGGTGCCGACCTGGCTCGCCGATCATCTCGCCACGGCCGTCGCGACGACCTAGCCGGATGGATCACGATGCCCGGCCGCGGTCGCCGGGGGACCCGGTGCCGGTCCACCACTCGTGCGCGGCGGGTGGTGGACCGGCACCGTTCCCCCAAAGCCGGAGGGCGCTCCTCCGCTCGCCGTCAACCCCCCTTCCTCAGCCATGCCCGCAACCGGCCCGATTGGCTGGATCTCGACGGTCCTCGGGGCGGATCGGCCGGGGTGTGACGGTTGCCGGGCCGGCCGACGGTCGACGCGCCGGGTGAACCGGGAGGTGGGACCATGGGGCGAAGGCCCGGGGCCGGGGTGTCTCCGCACGCCCCACAGGCCCCGAGAATGGCCGCAAGTCGCACTGTGAGGCGGCGCCGGGGGACAGGATGCTGGTCCGGGACCAGCTGAGCCCCCACCCATTGGCTCAGCCTTTCGGGAGGCCACATGACAGCAGGAGTGACCAACACGACCGCGGGAACCGACTGGGGCAAGGCGGATTTCGAGGCGATTTACAACTGCCCGGATCCCCGCCGGTACTTCACCACCCTGCAGCCCCTGGACTACCAGATTCCGCACCACGGCCAAGCGGTGTTCCGCACGGTGACCGAGACACTGCAGCGCCACCGCAGTGACCGTCCGCCACTCAACGTCGTCGACCTCTGCTGCTCATACGGGGTCAACGCCGCACTGCTCAACCACCAGCTGTCCCTCTCCGACCTCTACGACCGCTACACCGCGCTCCGCCCTGACGTGCCGACGACCCGTCAACTCATCGACGAGGACCGTACGTTCTTCGCCAGCAGGCGGCGTGCCGAGTCCGTACGCATCACCGGCATCGACGCGGCGGACCGCGCGGTCGGCTACGCCCGTGAAGTCGGTCTCCTCGACCACGGATTCGCGGAGAATCTGGAGCTCGACGAGCCGAGCCCACAGTTGCGGCGCGTGCTGGCCGACACCGATCTGATCACCGTCACCGGTGGCGTCGGCTACATCACCGCGACCACGTTCACCCGTCTCTTCGACTGCGTCTCGTCACCACCCTGGGTCGCCGCGTTCGTGCTGCGCACGGTGTCCTACCGCCCGGTCTCCGCCCTGCTGGCCCGGGCCGGACTGGTCACGGAGAAGCTCACCACCCGTACGTTCCGCCAGCGGCGGTTCGCCGACGGGGACGAGCGGCGGGGGGCGTTCGAGGCGCTCGCCGGACACGGTCTGTCCACCACGGGCAAGGAATCCGACGGCTTCTACCACGCCGATCTCTATCTCTCCCGGCCCGCCGCCGACGTCGCGGCGCTGCCTCTGGAAGAGCTGCTGCCCGGCTGAACCACCGGACGGTTCAGTGCGGGTGCCGGGCCGCCGAGACATGCGCGCGGGCGATCCGCTCGGCGACCGCGAACTCCTGGGCGCTCAGGGCGTCGAGCAGCTCGTGGTGTTCGGCGGCATCGGCCAGCAGCTCGGCCGCGCGCCCGGAGCCGGCGGCCGGCGGCCACTGGGAACGGCGCAGCAGATCGCCGGTGACCTCGGTGAGCCGGCGGTTGCCGGTGAGCGACATCAGCGCGTCGTGGAAGGCGTGGTCGGCCTCGGCATAGCCGACCCGGTCGCCACCGGCGGCGGCCGCCACGCCCGCCGCGGCCAGCGGGCGCAGCTCCTCCCAGCGCTGCGGGGGCAGCGCCCGACCCAGCCGGATGATCGCGGGCACCTCCAGCATCGCCCGGACCTCGGCCAGCTCGGCGAGGTCGCGGGCGCTGCGCTCGGCGACCCGGAAGCCGCGGTTGGGCACCACCTCGACGGCGCCCTCGCCCGCGAGCTGCTGCATGGCCTCGCGGACCGGGGTCGCGGAGACGCCGTAGCGCTCGCCGAGCGCGGGCGCGGAGTAGACCTCGCCCGGGGTCAGCTCGCCGTCGACCAGCGCACGGCGCAGTGCGGCCAGCACCTGGCCGCGGACGGAGTGCCGCCGGGGCACGCCGGGACCGGGCTGCGCGGGCACCCACCCACGCACACACGGCTGCGGTTCCGCTGTGCCCTGCTCCATGACGATTCCTCCTGACGTTCCCAGCACCATAGGCGGCGCGGGCCGCCCTGCACATCCGAAACCGGCCGGGGAACCCCCCGGGGCCGGGAGGACTGGCGTTCGGAAGGTGCGGGTAAGGTCCTCGGGTAAGGTAAGGCTTACCTGCTGACGCTCGCGATTCGGTGGTCTCGCCCATGACGCCTGTCCCCGCCGCTCCGCCCGCCGCCCATCCCGTCGCCGACGCCTACGCCCGGCTCTCGGAGGTCTTCCCCGGCCTCCAGGTGATCACCTGGGACGCGGCACCACCCAGCGGCGACGGCTGGGTGTGCGCGGCCGGTCTCGCGGCCGGCGGCGAGGCCTTGGAGACCTTTCTCACGCAGGACGACGCACAGATCCTCCGCGATTACGGACAGCGCGCCCGGCCGGACGTCGTCGCGAGCTTCGCCCTGCACCGCTACGCCTGGCCCGCCTGCCTGCTGATCACCCTCCCCTGGTTCCTGCACCGCCGGGTCCCGCGGCTGCCCGTGCAGGACGTGTCCTTCCAGCGGGAGCCGGGGCGGATGGCGGTGCGCATCGGCGTGTTCTGCTGCCTTCCGGACGATCCGGCGGCCGACCTGCCCGGCGCCCGGGTCGTACCGGACGAGGAGGCGCTGCGTGCGGAGGTGCGGGCCGCGGTGGCCGAGCACCTCGCCCCCGTCCTGGCCGGCTTCGCCGCGCGGACCCGGCGCGGGCCGCGGGCGCTGTGGGGCATGGCGTCCGACGAGCTCGTCGAGGGCCTGTGGTACCTGGGACATCTGCTGGGCGAGGAGCCGCGTGCGGTGGCCGCACTGAAGCGGCTGCTGCCGGGCGCCACCGCTCCCTACGTCGGCGGTGCGGGATTCCGCACCCTCACCGGGCCGGGCGGCGAGTCGCTGCCGACCCGGGACCGCGCCAGTTGCTGCATGTACTACACGCTCCGCCCCGAGGACACCTGCGTCACCTGCCCGCGCACCTGCGACGCGGACCGCGTCAAGCGCCTCACCGCGACCTGACCCCCACCACCGGGCGTACACCCTCCCGCGTGCGGGCAGCAGTTGCCAGCAAACTCGACGCGCATTCCGCTCCCGAGACCGCCGGCTCAACTGACCGTGCCCTCGGGGGATCAGGCGATGCCCTGGGCGAACGAAAAGAGTCGGTGACGGTCGTACTTCTTCTTGACCGCGCGGAGCTTGGCATAGTTTTCGCCGTAGTAGGCCGACTGCCAGTCCGCGAGCGACGGGTCGATGAAGTTCTGGTAGCTCTCGCCGTTCGAGTACGGGTCGATGGCCCGGAAGCCGTTGTCTGCCCAGGCCTGGCCGGCCTGCTCGTCCTCGGGCGTGTACTTCGGGTCATTGAGACCGAGCGAGTAGCCAAGCTGGAACTCGGTGTTGCGGTGCACGAAGGCGGTGTCCCGGCGGCCCGGCTCCTTGGCTGCGCCGCCGAGTGCGAAGAAGCTGAGGAAGCGGAACTGGCCTGCTCGCGGGTTCGCGGTGAACGCCTCCAGGGCTTTCTCCACCCCCGTGTCCGGGATGGCCGCGGAGAACAGCCGACTGCGGTCGATCGCGTAATTGCTCCGGGGCAGCTTCGCTTCGGGCGAGTAACCGACGGTGTGGCATTGGTCGGGAGTCAGGTCCGCGCAGCGGTAGTACGACATCATCGCTTTCTGGAAGGTCTGCTCTTCCACCCCGCGGGTGGCAGGGGCACTGCCGACGTCGGCCACCAGCGCGTCCAGGACCGGCGTGAACCTGCCGGGAGTCCCGAGCCAGCCGCCGTACACCAGCAGGTAGGGGCGGCCGGTGCCGGCGTCGAGCCACTGCACGCCCAACCCGGTTCCGAGATCGCGCGGCCCCTCGATGACCCACCGCTGCCACGCGGCGATGACCCGCTGCGCTGCCTCCCACGGCCAGGTCAGGTTGAAGTTCACGAAGGTCGGCACATGGGTGGGCCGCAGTTCGAAGCGGGTCACCACACCGAAGTTGCCGCCGCCACCCCCGCGCAGCGCCCAGAACAGGTCCCGGTGCTCGGTGGCGGAGGCGGTGACGGCTCGGCCGTCGGCGAGTACCACCCGCGCGGAAATCAGCCGGTCGCCGGCCATGCCGAACTTGCGGGTCTGCCAGCCCATGCCGCCGCCCTGGACGAACCCGCCCGGGCAGACCCCGGGGCACAGCCCGCTGGCCAGCGACACCCCGCGCGGAGCCAGCTTGGTCAGCGCGTCGACCTGCTGGACGCCCGGCCCCATGACCACTGTGTTCTTCGACAGCCGGACCGAGTTGAGCCGCGACACGTCCAGCACGACACCGGTGGTGGTGGAGTAGCCGGCGAAACTGTGCCCGCCGCTGCGGGGCACCAGGCGCAGCGCGTGGTCCTGAGCGAATGCGAGCGTGGTCCGGACGTCCCGCTCGGTCGCGCAGTACGCGACGGCCTGCGGGCGGATCACATCGAACTGGCCTACCGCCAGACGCCTGGCCTGCTCGTAGGCGGCGTCGGTCGGCAGGACGAGGTCGCCGCTGAGGTGGGTGCCGAGCCTGGACCAGTCGGGGCCCGTCTTGCCCCGAGAGGCGATGCGCGAGGTCACAGCCGTCGCGGTCCCGGCGATCATCCCGCCACCTATCGCACCGACGGCTGCTCCGGCACCCAGTCTCAGGGTGGTGCGGCGATTGAGCATGGTTTTCCCCTTGCTGGATTCATCGGGTGTGAGTGCAGGACGCGAGGCGCCCTTGGGCACGCCGGGGTCGGAACTGCGGTGAGATCTGGCTGAACACCGACCGGAACTGTTGGGCTGCCACAGGCGAACGGAAGCCCGTCATTGCACGTTCGCGCTTCCTTGTCGGTCAGCGGGAGTTCTCGGCGCGGTTGTTCAGTCCCTTGTGCGAGCGATGCCCGGCCGAGGGCATCAGGGCGCGGTGCCGTAGCTCTTCAGCTGTTGATGACCAGTACCCGCGGTGTCTGCTGCTGCTTCATGAGCCGGCCAGGAGGGGCTCGACGGCCTTGGTGTTCCGCCGGGACCGGACCAGGATGTCTAAGGCGTTGCCCTCCAGGTCCATCGCGCGCCAGAGGTACTGCCAGTTGCGGTGGTACAGCCATACGCAATGCGAGATGGCCTCCGCCGGGTACCGGAACCCTTCGTACGATGGCGACACCGCGTACACGAACAGCCCCTCCCGGATCTCTACAGCCAGCAGCGCAACGGTCGCTTGGATTCTTCAGTGGCTCGCGCTAGGGAAACCTCTAACGGTCCGCAGCGGTTCGGCGTCGAGCTCTCGATCCGGCAGGAAGCCCCGCACGGCTCTGCTACTGGGGTTTCAGGGTGGCGTCGGTGGTGAGCCAGTGCTATCCACTTTCGGCTCCGGGTCAGATCATGCTGTGAAGGGCGGTGTTCTCCCACCCATCGGCACCTCGAAGTACTCTCCATGGTGTACGTGGTGAGGCGGACCTTGGCTTCGGTATGGGGCGGGATACGTGGAGTTGGATTGTTCCGGACGGACTGTGGGAGATCGCGAAGCCGCTGATCCCTCCGTCGAGAGTGCGGCCGAAGGGCGGCGGAACACAGGACACTCCTGATGAGACGCGGTCGCGACGCGCCATCAGATGTAGCTGACATGGCGTCAGTAGAGTCAGCATTGAGTCAGCATGCGCCCTGCCAGAGGTGGTGACAGGTGGCGACACATGCACTGCACCAACCCGACGTGTATGGCTGACGACAAGATCCGGACCATAAACGGACCGACTTTCTGTCGACAGCAGTTAAGGCCTCCATTTCAGGAGGTCAGCACCGCTATGAGCGCTGTATCACCAACAGACGAAGAATCTGTTGGTGAGCTACTCGGCGAAGAGGCTGGGGTCCTTCTAAGAACGTGCGGAAAGGCGCCTGACTGGGCCTTTGCCCGTCAGGCGCCTTTCCGCATGTGGCTGTGAGGTGGTCAGGACCGGCGGGTCAGCAGACCCGGGCGGCGAGGGCGTCGCCGATCTCGTCGGTGCTGCGCGGGGCCTCGCCGCGGGCCTCCAGGTCGGCCGCGACGGCCTCCTCGATGCGGGCGGCCTGCGGCGCGTAGCCGAGGTGGCGCAGGAGCAGGGCCAC
>NZ_SDIG01000051.1:0-35612 GCF_004122755.1 Streptomyces sp. TM32 | reverse complement strand
CGTCCCCGGGGGCGGGGGCGGGGGTGTACGGCCGGCTCCGCCGAGGGTCGCCGCGGGCCGTACGCTCCCGGTCCCGAAGCGGGCCCTGGCCCGGTCGACGGCGGCCTCGATGCGGTGTGCCCTGTCGTCTGCCGGGTCGAAGGTCAGCTGGCGGGCGGCGAGTTCGGCGCGGCACAGGTCCTCCGCGCGCAGCGCCACCGACCGCACCCGCGCCCGCTGCAGTCCGAGCGCGGCGTGCAGGGCGTATGCCGCCTCTGTCAGGGCGGGTCCGTGCGCGGTCGGCCCGTCCAGCCGCCGGGTGCGGGTGGTGGTGGAGCGGTCGGCATAGCGGACGGTGAGGGTGAGCGCACGGGCCACCTGCCCGCTCGCCCGCATCCGGGCCCCGAGGCCGTCGGCGAGCGAGAGCAGCGCCCGGCGGCGGCGGTCCGGGTCCAGCTCGTCGTGGACGAAGCGGTGTTCGGCCGCCATCGAGCGGGCCGCGGCGTTGGGGGTCACCGGCGTCGGGTCGATCCCGCGGGCCCGTTCGTAGACCACACGGCCGGTCTTCGCACCGAGGATCCGCTGCAGGGTCGCGGGCGGTGCGGCGGCGATCCGGCCGACGCTGTCGAGCCCGTACGCACACAGGGCGCGCGCGGTCGCCGGGCCGACGCCGTACAGCGCCGAGGCCGGCCGGCGGTCGAGGAACGCGGCGACGGCGTCGGCGTCATCGGGGACGACCCTGATCTCTCCCGGGGCCGCCCCTTGGGCCGCCATCCGGGCGAGCAGCGGGTTCGCGGCGATCCCGATCGTGCACCGTACGCCGTGCCAGGCCAGCGCGCGCAGCCGCACCAGTTCGGCGATGCCCACCGCGTCCCGGTCGAAGTAGCGCAGCGCACCGCGGACGTCCGCCAGCGCGGCATCCGGCGGCAGCGCCTCGATCACCGGGGTGAACTGTGCGAGCAGCCGCAGTAGTTGCTCGAAGCACCCGGCGCTCAGCGGGGTGCCGTCGGCGACCCGGAAGCAGATGTGGAGCATGCCCGGCTGCCGCGGGACGCCGGGAGGTTCCGGCGCCGCGGCGGGCGGCCTCGGGGTAGGGGTCATCCCGCGCTCCCGGGGCTGGAGTGCCACAACTTGCGTCCGGTGGCGGCGCGTTCACCCGGGGGCTGGAGGTCGGCCCACGGGTGCAGTTCGTAGCCGGTCTCCAGGCGGATGGTGCGGTCCGGGGCGCCGGCCGGCTCGGGCTCCTCGCCGGGGCCGGGCTCCCCGCCGGCCTCCCGGTCCGCCCCGGCCGCCTCGGTGTCCGGCGCGACGCCTCCCCCGTCCGGCCCGGTCGCGAGCCGGGCGGTGACCGCCTCCAGCCCGCCTTCGCGGCGCAGTTCGGCCAGCTCGGCGAGGTTCCAGGCGGCGGTCCCGACCACGCTGAGGCTGCGCGGACCGCGCCGCTGGACCGTACCGCGCACCAGCAGCAGCCAGGAGTGGAAGATCGTGTGTGCACAGGCCTGAACAGGACTGGGGGTACCTCCCGGGCCGCCAGGGCCCGGGGGAGCGTCGAAGAAGGCGCAGTCGACCAGGCCCGTGCTGTCGTCGAGGGTGGTGAAGATGACCCGCCGGCCGGAACGGATCGGTGGCGTCTGGGTGGCCGCCTTGGCGCCGGCGACGAGTACCGTCTCGCCGTGCCGGGCCTCGCGCAGCAGCCGGGCCGGCAGCGCCCCCAGCTCCGCGAGGAACTCCTGGTGATCGGCCATGAGGTGGCGGGAGGCGTCCATGCCGAGGACGCCCAGCTCGGCGCTGAGCCGTTCGACCTCGCTGAGGTCGGGCAGTCCCGCCGGCTCGACCGCGTCGGCCGCCGCCTCCGGCTCCACGCCGTCGACGGCCCGGCCCGGCAGCGTCAGCTGGCCGCCGGACGCCTGCCGCCGGCGGTGGTGCAGCTCGGCGATGTGCAGCAGCAGGTCCCGGCGGTTCGCGCCGAAGGCGTCCAACGCGCCCACCCGGGCGAGGCGTTCGGCCACCGGGCGGCCCGGCCTGGCCCGCTGCCACAGGTCCTGGAGCGAGTGGTAGGGCTGCCCCGCTTCGATCCGCCGCGCCTCGGCCTCGCTCATGCCGTGCACATCGCAGAGCGCGAGCCGCAGCCCCCAGACCGCACCGGAGCGGCCCCCGGAACCGTCGGAACGAGGCCCCTCGCCAGACACCAGTTCGATTCGATGGGTGAGGCCCGAGCGGTTCACATCCAGCGGCAGCACCGGCACCCCGCGCCGCCGTGCGTCCGCGAGCAGCAGCCGCTTCGGGTACATCCCGGGATCATGGGTGAGCAGCCCGGCGTAGAACGCCGCGGGGTGGTGCGCCTTGAGCCAGGCCGACTGGTAGGTGGGCACCGCGAAGGCCACCGCATGCGCCTTGCAGAAGCCGTACGAGCCGAAGGCCTCGACGATCTCCCAGGTGCGCGCGATCACGTCGGCCTGGTAGCCGCGCCGCTCGGCGCACTGCGCGAACCAGGCGCGGACCCTGCCCTGCAGTTCGGGGTGCGACAGCGCCCGCCGCTTCTCGTCCGCCTCGTCCCGGAGGCAGCCCGTCATGATCCGCAGCAGCTCGATGATCTGCTCGTGGAACACCACCACCCCATAGGTCTCGCGCAGCGGTTCCGCCAGGTCCGGGTGCGGATAGCGGACCGCCTTGCGGCCGTGCCGGGCCTCGATGAAGGGCCGCACCATGTCGGCGGCGACCGGCCCCGGCCGGAAGAGGGAGATGTCGACGACCAGATCGTGGAAGGTGGCGGGCTGCAGCCTGCCGACCAGATCACGCTGGCCCGGCGACTCGATCTGGAAGCAGCCGAGCGTCTCGGTCGAGCGGATCAGCTCGTAGGTCGCCTCGTCGCCGGGCGGCACCTGCGCGGGGTCGTCGAGGTCGATCCGGCGCCCGGTGGCCCGGCCGATCTCGGCGACCGCATGGGCCATCGCGGACTGCATCCGCACGCCCAGCACATCGAGCTTGAGCAGCCCCATCTCCTCCACGTCGTCCTTGTCGAACTGGGACATCGCGAAGCCTTCGCCGCTGGTGGGCACGACGGGCGTACGGTCCAGCAGCGTGGCGTCGGACAGCAGCACCCCGCACGGATGCATGGCGATCCCGCGCGGCAGCGCGTCCAGCGCCTCGACCAGCTGCCACAGCCGCTCGTCGCCGGCCTCCCGCACCCCGCGCAGCTCCGGCAGCTCGGCCAGCGCCGCCCGCGCGTCCCGGGCGCGGATGTGCGGGAAGGCCTTGGCCAGCCGGTCCACCTGCGCCGGGTCCATGCCCAGCGCCGCGCCCACGTCGCGTACGGCGTGCCGCACGCGGTAGGTCTCGGGCATCGAGACCGTGGCGACCCGCTCCGCGCCGAAGCGGTCGAAGATCGCGCGGTAGACCTCCAGCCGGCGGGCGGACTCCACGTCGATGTCGATGTCCGGCAGCGCCGCCCGCCGTTCGGACAGGAAGCGCTCCATCAGCAGCCCGTGGGCGACCGGGTCGGCGTGTGCGATGCCCAGGAGGTGGTTGACCAGCGACCCGGCGCCGGACCCGCGGGCCGCCACCCGTATCCCCATCTCCCTTATGTCGTCCACGACTTGAGCGACCGTCAGGAAGTACGAGGGATAGCCGAGCCGCTCGATCGTGCGCAGTTCGTCCTGCAGCCGCGTCCAGCGCACCCGGTCGCGGTCGTAGCCGCGCAGCACCATCCCGGCGGCGCAGCGCGAGCGCAGCACCCGGGCGGCGGTGCGGTGTTCCGCGCCGACCAGCCGCGGCTCGGGGAAGTGGATCCGGCCGAGTCCGATGTCGTCCTGCGGGTCGACCAGGCACTCGCCGGCGGTCTCCTCGGTCATGGCGAGCAGCCGGTGGGCGAGGTCGCGCCGGAAGCCGGCCGCCTCGGCGATCCGCCCGGCGGTGTGCCGCATCGCGGCGGCGTCCTTGAGCCAGCGCTCACCGCCGTCCCAGGTCTCGGGCCGGTGCCGGTCCACCGGCACCAGGCGGCGGGCGGAGTCCAGGACATCGGCGACCGGGCCCTGGCCGGGGTCGGCATAGCGCACCGCGTTGGTCAGGACGGCACGGATGCCCTGGTCGACGGCGAAGCCGAGGGTGCGGGCGGCCAGCCGCGCCGAGCCGGGTCCACTGCCGGGCCGCCCGTGGTCGACGACCTCCAGGCGCAGCCCCTCGCCGTACAGCTCCCGCCAGGGGGCGACGAGCCGGGCGGCGCGGTCCGGGCGGCCGGCGGCCAGCGCCCGGCCCACCTCGGAGTCCGGTCCGAGGAGCACGGTCAGTCCGTCGGCGGCGGAGGCCAGGGCACTCCACGGGAGGACGGGCTGTTCGGCCCCGCCCGCATGGGCGGCCGAGACCAGCCGGCACAGGGCGGCCCAGCCGGCCGCGCCGTCGCGGGCCAGGAAGACGGCGCGGGCGGCGGACTCGTCGAGGAAGGCGCCGCCGCGCACCGGGGTGCGCCGCCGCACGGTGGCACTGCCGGCAGCGGGTCCCGGCGCCTGCTCCGCCACGGCGAGTTCGCTGCCGAACAGCGGACGGATGCCCGCCTCGGCGGCGGCCTTGGCGAAGCGTACGGCCCCGGAGAGCCCGTCCCGGTCGGTCAGCGCGAGGGCTTCCATCCCGCGCTCGGCGGCGCGCTCGGCGAGACGCTCCGGATGGGAGGCGCCGTAGCGCAGGGAGAACCCCGAAGCGGTGTGCAGATGCGTGAACCCTGGCATCCGCACCTCCTGCACTCATCCGCCCCGACCGACCCTGTGACCCCCGCTCCTCTCCTCCACCATACCCGTCCATCGAACATTCGTACGAAGAGAAGCCGAAGATCACCGCCCCGCCTCCGCCGATCGGCCCCACCTGCTCTGCACGGCCCCGTCGCCGACCGGAAAATGAGGGAACAAAGGCCCCGGACCACCGCCGCACCGCGGCAGGGAGCGCCCCGGGGCCACGACGGACGACGGCACCCGCACGAAGGACGTGATCCCCTCATGACCATCTCCGCCGGCCGGCTGTCCCACCCCGCGGTCCGGGCCCTGGTCACGGCCCTCAACAGCAATGACGAGCAGGCGTTCTTCGACGCCCTGACCACCGGCGCCACCATGTCCGACGACGGCCTCGACCAGGATCTGCGGGAGTGGTGCGACCGGGAGATCTTTGCCACGCGAGGGCACCTGGACGTGCAGTCCGAATCGGACCACGGGCTGTCCCTCGTCGCGAACTACCGCAACGACACCTGGGGCGAGATGCGGACCCGCTGGCGGTTCACGGTGGAGGACGGCAAGGTGAGCCGCTTCGAGACCGGGCAGGCGTGAGGCCGTTCGCCTCGGCGCCCGCCGGCCGCCGGCTCACGCATCGGCTCGCCCACCGGCTCACATGTGCGTGCCGCCGTCGATCCGGATCTCCGTGCCGGTGATGAACGCGCCGTCCTGCGAGGCGAGCATCGCGATCACGCCCGCGACCGTCTCCGGGGCCGCGAAGCCCTCGCCGAGCGCCGGGGTGAGCTTGTTGAACAGGGTCATGTCGGCGTCCTCGGGCAGCCCCGGTACGCGCCCGCGGGTCATCCCGCTGGCGATGGACCCCGGCGCCACGCACACCGCCCGCAGCCCCTGCTTGCTGTACTCGCTCGCGATGGCATGCGTCATGGCCTGGATGCCGCCCTTGCTCGCCGCATAGGCCGCCATGTACGGGTGCGCGAACGCCGCGGACGTGGAGCTGAAGTTGACCACGACCGGCGAGCGGGCCTCCAAGAGGGCGGGCAGCGCCTCACGCGTCACCAGGAACGTACCGGTCAGATTGATCGAGATGATCTTGTTGAAGAGATCCAGGCCGGTCTCGTGGGTGTGCGCGGAGCGCAGGATGCCGGCCGCGTTGACCAGGACGTCCAGACCGCCGAGGCCGGCCACCGCGGCGGCGACGCCGGAGCGGACCGCCGCCTCGTCGGCGATGTCCAGCACCCTCGTCACCAGCCGCCCGGCCGTCCCGTCCTCGGCGGCACGGTCCGCGGTGCTCCGCAGGCCGTCCGCGTCGATGTCCGCCGCGACCACCCGGGCCCCCTCGGCGAGGAGCCGGTGGACGGTGGCCTGTCCGATGCCCGAGCCGGCGCCGGTGATCAGGGCGCGGTGTCCGTCAAAGCGATGCATGGTCCAGCTCCGTCCTCAAGGCGTTCCCGCACGCTAACTCCAAAGTGTCACATCGTGCCAAACTCGCATCCTGTGCAGATGCGGCATGCCACGTAGGCTGACGTCCATGCCCTCCGAGCCCGCCCCGCGCCCCCGCCCCTCGCTCACCGAGCGGCGCAAGGCCGCGACCCAGCTGGAGATCGCACGGACCGCGGCCACACTCTTCGCGGAGCGCGGCGCCGCCGTCACCGCCGAGGAGATCGCGCGGACCTCGGGCGTCGCGTTGCGCACCTTCTACCGCTACTTCCGCACCAAGGAGGATGCGGTGGTACCGCTGCTCGCCACCGGGGTGCGGCAGTGGGTCGACGATCTGGCGGCGTCACCGGCCGGCCCGGACGCACCGCCCGTGCGCGAGGCGCTGGAGCGGGCGGCCCGCCGGGCGCTGACCCCCGCGGACGCGCCGGCCGCCGAGTCCCTGCGCCGGACCCGCGGGCTCCTGCGGGCGATGCCGGGCGACCCGGCGCTGCGCGCGGTCTGGCACCGGGTTCACCACGACGCCGAGGAGGCGCTGATGCCGGTCCTGGGACGGCTGACCGGCGCCGGCCCGCTGGAGGTACGGCTGGCCGCGGCGGCCGCGAACACCGCGATGCGGGTCGCGGTGGAGCAGTGGGCGGCGGGCGACGCGGCGCCGGACGGGCCGCAGGGGCCGGCGGAGCTGGTGGCGCGGAGCATGCGGGCGCTGACGGCGGGGCTGCCGGAGCTGACCGGGAGGCCCGGACAGGCGGGGGCGCGGAAGCCTGCCGCGCGGACGCGGAAGCCGGGCCGCACGGCAAAAGGGCGGCGCGGCGACGGGCCGGCGGGCACGGAACGGCCGGGCCGGTAGGGCCCCGGGAGAGCACCGGCAGGGCCCCGGGAGGACCCCAGGAAGGGCACGGCGACGGACCCGGCAGGCCGGTAAGGCGACCGGCGGCGGGCCGGCTCCTACCTCGGCGGGCGACCGGCGCCGCACGGAGGGACCCTCCGGCCCCGCTCTTCAGCCAATCGCCGGAGATCGAAACCTTCCCGAACGGCCGGTCGGTGGCCGGATCCGGGTATTCCGGAGGGAAGCGCCTCTTGCCAGGAGCATGACGAACGGGGCAACTCCACTGGCCGGGCCGCACTTTCGCCCGGCCGCCACGCACCCCCTCCGGCTCGTTCGCGCCATTACCCTGAGCTTTCGAGTAACGACTCAAAGTGAACGCTTCATGCGCGCTCAAGATGCTTTCGGGATGCGGTTGGGCCAGACTCCCGTCCGGTATCTGCACCTTCGAGCAAGGGAGTGTTCGTCATGCGGTACATCACTGGGGCGGTCGCGCTCGGCGCGGCGCTGGTTCTCGGCGGCCTGGCCACCAGCGCACAGGCCGTCGCCGCCCCGGCGCAGTCCGGGCGGTCCAGCGGCCTGTACGCCCCGTCGGAACTGGTGCTGACGGTGGGCCAGGGCGCAAGCCGTGCGACCGCCACCGTGCAGCGCGCGGTGTCGCTCACCTGCATGCCGAAGGCCGGCGGCAGCCACCCCAACCCGATAGCCGCCTGTGACCAACTGCGCACGGTGGCCGGCGACTTCAACGCGGTGACCGCCGCACCGTCGCAGCGCCTGTGTACCAAGGAGTGGGCTCCCATCGTGGTCACCGCGGACGGCGTGTGGCAGGGCAAGCGGGTCTCGTACAGCTACACCTTCGCCAACCCCTGCGCGATGACCGACGGCCGCGGCTCGGTCTTCGACTTCTGACCGGACCGTTCGCGATCCCCGGGCACCGGACGGCGGTGCCCGGGGATCGCTCTGTCCGGCAGCTCAGGGCCTGCCGGGCGCGGGCCGCCTCAGCCGATCTCCGCGCCGTAGGCCTTCAGCGCCTCCGGGACGGGCTGGAAGAAGGTCTCGCCCCCCTTGGTGCAGTCGCCGCTGCCGCCGGAGGTGAGGCCGATCGCCGCGTCACCGTCGAAGAGCGCGCCGCCGCTGTCGCCGGGCTCGGCACAGACATCGGTCTGGATCAGACCGTCGACCGTGCCCTCCTGGTAGTTGACGCTGGCGTTCAGCGCCTTGACGGTGCCGTCGTGCACCTGGGTGGTGCTGCCGCTGCGCTGCACCTTCTCGCCGACGGTGGCCTCCGCGGCCTTGGTGATCTTCTGCGTGCTGCCGTTGTAGAGGTCGACCTCGCTCGGGTGCGCGGTGTCGCCGGTGTACTTGGCGAGGGAGAAGTCGTCACCCGGGAACTTGGAGTCCTCGGTCGTGGCGATCGCCGAGCCGCCCTGCTGGTCCGACCAGCTCTTGATCTCGTTGCCGCAGTGGCCGGCCGTCAGGAAGTACGGCTGACCGTCCTTGACCACGTTGAAGCCGAGCGAGCAGCGGGCGCCGTCGCCCCAGATCGCGTCGCCGCCACCGATGAAGGGTTTGAACTCACCCTTGCTGTGGCGCACCTCGACCTTGTCACCGAGGCCCTGGGCGACCTTGGTCAGCCGGTCCAGCTTGGCGCCCTTGACCGTGCGGTCGGCGGTCACCACGACCTTGTTGCTCTGCGGGTCGATCCCCCAGGACGTCCCGGGGATGGTCGCCTTCGACTTCAGCGTCTGCCGGGCAGCGTCGAGCTGGGCGAAGGTGTGCTTGACGAATCTGGCTTCCGCCCCCTTCGCCCGCGCGGCCCTGGCCTGCGCCTGGTTCACGACGTTGACCACCAGCTTCTTGGCCTTGGCGTCGTAGAACGCGCCCGCGGTGTCCGTCTTGAGGTGGGACGCGAGCGCGGTCGCCGCGGCGGAGGTCAGCTTGGCGAGTGCGGGGGTGGGAGCCGGCGCCGTGGACGCGTTGGCATTGGCGAGGACCACCGTGGCGGAAGCGGCGAGCGCGAGCGCTCCCGCACCTGCGATCACGGCGCGTCGGTTGGGTATGCGTCGGTGCTTCAACTCAGAGCCTCCCGTGGGGGGAAGAGCCCGGAAACCGTGGGGAGTTGTCCGAGCCCGGAGAGCGGGGAATCGGAACACGGACGGTCCCCCCGGGAAGCCGCACCCCTCGGAAGTCGCGTCCATGCCAACGTGTGCGCGGCCGAGTATCCCCATCCGCCTCACTCGTGCACAAGACCGAGTACCGGTCTCACATACGGGAGTTCACCATTTCGCCACACGGCGGTCACACCTGTGTCCGCGTCCCCAGACGTCGAGTGCGGACTTCAGCGGGCATCCGGAAGCGCGACGGCCTCGCCACGTGTGAGGACTATAGCTGGCCGGAAAACGGCGTCCGGGAGCCGCCCCCGGGCAGCGCAAAGCGCCGTACACACCCGCCTCAACGGGTACATACGGCGCTCAACAGGACATCAGACAGACGGAAGCGCTCCGCCCTACGGCAGGTCCTCTGCCTACGGCAAGTCCTCTGCTCCCTACGGCAGGTCCTCCGCCTCCGGGAGGTCCTCCAGCTCCGCCGGCAGCTCGCCCTCCGTCTCGCGCTCCACGGCCGCGGGCGCGGCGTCGGACACCTCAGGAGCGGCCGGCCGCTCCGCGCGCCCCCGCGCGGCTTCGGCCGCCGCGGTCTCCGCTTGGGCCTGCAGCCCGGAGCGCTCCAGGAACCGCAG
Organism: Streptomyces sp. TM32; assembly: GCF_004122755.1. Classification (NCBI taxonomy): domain Bacteria; kingdom Bacillati; phylum Actinomycetota; class Actinomycetes; order Kitasatosporales; family Streptomycetaceae; genus Streptomyces; species Streptomyces sp. TM32. Next base: position 25,921 of record NZ_SDIG01000051.1, on the reverse strand, counting down.
CAGTTCGACCGGGAAAGGCAGGACAAGGGTGGAATTCTTCTCGGCGGCGACCGCCACTACGGTCTGCAGCAGCCGCAGTTGCAGGGCCGCGGGCTGGCCGGACATCGCCTCGGCCGCCTCGGCCAGCTTCTTCGACGCCTGCAGCTCGGCATCGGCGTTGATCACCCGGGCACGCCGGTCCCGGGTCGCCTCCGCCTGGCGGGCCATCGAGCGCTTCATCGTCTCCGGCAGGGAGACGTCCTTGATCTCCACCCGGTCGACGGTCACTCCCCAGCCGATGGCCGGACTGTCCATCATCAGCTCCAGGCCCTGGTTGAGCTTCTCGCGGTTCGACAGCAGATCGTCCAGCTCGCTCTTGCCGATGATCGACCGCAGCGAGGTCTGCGCCATCTGTGAGACCGCGAAACGGTAGTCCTCGACCCGGATGACCGCGTCGGCGGCGTCCACGACCTTGAAATAGACGACCGCGTCGACCCGCACGGTGACGTTGTCCCGGGTGATGCCCTCCTGGGCGGGCACCGGCATCGTGACGATCTGCATATTGACCTTGCGCATCCGGTCGATGAACGGAACGATCATGGTGAATCCCGGCTCGCGCACCTCGGAGGCCAGCCGCCCCAGCCGGAGCACCACACCGCGCTCGTACTGCTTGACCACCCGCGCCGCCGCGACGAGGTAGACCGCTCCCACAGAGGCCAGCGCCACCGCGCTCGTCACCAGTTCTTCGACCATCACGGCTCCCTGAACGTGTGCCGTACGCCATCCGAATCGCGTTGTTTACCATGGTATGCCCGGCTCGGAGGGCGGTCGAGGCTCGCGGGGCGCGGCCGGGTTCCCGTCCGCCGGCGGACGGGAACCCTGGGGTCTGTCGTTTGGATCAGGCCGGCCCGGTCCAAACGACAGACCCTCGGACCGCCGGAGCCGGCTCCGGCGGTCCACCGTGCCGTCGGTCCCTGCGCACCGCGGTCCGCAGGGACGTCAGCCGGCCGGCGTCAGTAGACGCTCACGCCGTAGGCGCTCAGCGCTTCGGTGACGGGCTGGAAGAACGTGGTGCCGCCGGACGTGCAGTCGCCGCTGCCGCCCGAGGTCAGGCCGAGGGCCTTGGTCCCGGAGTAGAGGGGGCCGCCGCTGTCACCGGGCTCGGCACAGACGGTGGTCTGGATGAGTCCGGAGACGATGTCGCCGCTGCCGTAGTTGACGGTGGCGTTCAGCGCGGTGACCTTGCCGCTGTGGATGCCGGTGGTGGAGCCGCGGCGGGTGACCGACTGACCGACGCTCGGGGTGCCGGCGCTGGTGATGTCCTGGCTACCGACCGTCCCGGGGTGCGACAGGGAGGTGTTGGTGTACTTCACGATGCCGTAGTCGTTGCCCGGGAAGCTGGTGCCGGTGGTCGGGCCGATGCTCGTGGTGTGCGAGGAGCTGGTGTACCAGGGCGGTTTTCCTTCGGTGCAGTGACCGGCCGTCAGGAAGTAATAGGTGCTGCCGCTACGGACGTTGAAGCCCAGCGAGCAGCGCCAGCTGGGGGCGTAGATGGCGTCACCGCCGGAGATGAACTTGCGGAAGGTGCCCGGGACGCGGTCGATGCGGACCGCGCCGGCGTTGCTGCCGGCGGCCCGCTCGATCCTGGCGATCCCGGCCGGGGAGACCGTGCGGTCGGCGGTGACGACCAGGGTGTGGGTGGCACTGTCGACCCGCCAGGCGGTGCCGGCGACATCCGCGGCCCGGACCGCGTCTCCGGCGGCGCTGAGCTGGGCGGCGCTGAACGTCCTTGCGGGTGCGGGGTTCTGGGCGTGGGCGGTCGGGATGGCGATGGCTCCGATGGCCACCAGTCCGGACGCCACGGCGATCAGCCGGGTACGTCTCGCCACGCCGCTGTGGGGGTTGGTGCGCGCGTTCCTCACTGATTCCTCCGAGGGGGATCGGGGGGCCGCCGGTGGGCAGCCCGTGAGGCGCAGCCGAGGGGCAGACCGGAATCCGCACGTTCCTTTTCGGCGTGCCCCTGACAAGCGCTGAGCGGAGTGTCAGGCGCACCGCCCCCACTGCGCAAGAGGCATTCACCAATGTCTTGTGTCCGGAACGTCTTGCGTCCGGACGTCTTGTGCCCCCGTAACACCTCGCCCCGGCAGCCTCGTTGACGGCTGCCGGGGCAGTGCTCGGGCGGGACATGGGGGCGGCGTGCCGGCCGCGGCATCAGGCAGCCGGGCCCGGCCGCGGCGCGAGGCGGGCGGCCGGGCCTCGGCGCGAGGCGAGCGGCCCGGCCCCCGCCCCTCCCCTCAGCGGGCGAGCGCGTCCGCCCGCGCCGGGCCGCCGGCCGTGTGCCGCCGTACGACCTCGTCCATCAGCGCGGCCAGCACCTCGCGTACGGACGGGCGCCCGCGCGCATCGCAGGCCAGCACCGGGACCCCGCCGTCGATGCCCAGCGCCTCACGGACCTCCTCCAGCGCGAAGTGCCGGGCGCCGTCGAAGCGGTTGACCGCCAGCACGAACGGGGTGCCGCGCTCCTCGAAGTAGTCCAGCGCCGGGAACGAGTCCTCGATCCGCCGGGTGTCGACCAGCACGATCGAGCCCAGCGCGCCCTCGACCAGATCGTCCCAGAGGAAGGAGAAGCGGTCCTGGCCCGGTGTGCCGAAGAGGTACAGCACGATCGTGGGGTCGAGGGTGATCCGGCCGAAGTCCAGCGCGACCGTCGTGGTGGTCTTGTTCTCCACGCCGGCCAGCGAGTCCACGCCGACCGAGACCTGGGTGATGGCGGCCTCGGTGTCCAGCGGCTCGATCTCGGAGATCGCACCGATGAACGTCGTCTTGCCGACGCCGAGACCGCCGCTGACCACGATCTTCACGGCGAGCGGCGCGGCGTTGTCAGAGCGCCCTGACATGATCCCTGATCCTCTCCAGGACATGGAGCGGCAGCTCCTTGGGTTGTTGACAGACCAGCAGTCCGGCGACGACCAGATCGGCGATGAGCACCTTGGCCACGCCCAGCGGCACCCCGGTCTTCTCCGCCACCTCGGCCACCATCGTCGGCCGGGCGCACAGCGCCACGATCCGGCGGCGCTCGAACTCCAGGCCCGCGAGCGACGCCTCGGGCCCGGCGACCACCAGCGTCTCCAGGCGCAGCCCGTCGTGTATCGGCTCGGCCCGGCCGCCGGTCATGATGAACGGCCGGACGAACAGCTCCGCCGCATCGGCTTCCTCGCTCATCGCGGCAGGACCTGCCGCAGATCCGCGATCAGCGCCGGGGTGAGCAGATCCCCGGCCCGCTCGGCCAGCACCGCCATCTCGTAGCCGACCAGGCCGAGTTCGCCGGTGCTGTCGGCGAGCACACCTAAGCAGCTGCCGTCCCGGACCGCCGAGACCAGCAGGTAGCCGCGGCCCATCTCGATCATGATGAGCTTGACGCCGTCGAACTCATAGCGGCGCGAGGCGCTGCGCGCCAGGCTCGACAGGCCCGAGACCACCGCCGCCAGGTGATCGGCGTCGGTCCGGCCCAGGCCGTCGGAGACCGCGATCAGCAGGCCGTCCGAGGAGACCGCCACCGCGTCGCGCACCCCGTCCGTCTTGCGGACGAAGCTGGCCAGCAGCCAGTTGAAGGTCTGGGAATCGCTGTGGAGATCGACGCTCACTTCTCGTCACCCTTCTTCGCCGTCCGGGCAGTCTCCGGCCGGGTGTCCTGCCCGCTGCCCTGCCCGGACTCCGCCGCCCCCGCCGCCTGTTCCTTCTCCTGCTCTCTTTCCTGTTCCTTCTCCCGCTCCTTCTCCCGCTCCTTCTCCACGCTGATGCCGCCGCGCATATGGGCGCTGCGGAGCGTGGCGAGCATGCCGGACACCTCATCGGGGGTCCGGTCGGGCGTCGGGGCGGCCGTCTGCTGCCAGCGCGGCGCGGCCGCCTCGTTCACCGCCGACTGGATGGCGCTCCGCCGGGCGCGCTTGACCAGCCCGTTACGGGTGCGGGACGCGGCTGAACCGCGGGCCTCCGCCGGGGCCTCCGCCGGGGCCTCCGCCGCGGATTCCCGTGCGGCGCGGGGGTGCGGCAGCGCCTCGGCGGCCCGGTCGTCCGCGGCGGGCCCGGCCGCGGGCCGCGGCTCGGCGGGTGGGCCGGCCGTATCGTGCCGCTCGGCTCCGTCGTCCGCGCGGGGCCCGGCCGCGGGCCGGTTCCGCTCCGGCTTCGTGGCCCGCCGCTCCGAACGGGTGCCGGGGACGTCCGTGGCGGCCGCCGTCGCGGACGGCTCCGTGAGGAGGCTGCCCGGGATGAGCACCCGGGCGACGGTGCCGGCGGCCGGCGCCTCGCCGAGCCTGACCTCCACACCGCACCTGCGGGCCAGCGCGCCGACCACGAAGTGCCCCAGGAAGCGGGTCGGTTCGGCCATGAAGCCGGCCATACCGGAGAGCCGGACGTTGGCCTCGGCCATCGCCGCGGCGGTCATGCCGGTGCCGTGGTCGACGATCGCGACGAGATAGCCGGCGCTGGTGCGACGGCCCTCGACCTCCACCTCGGTCTCCGGGGGCGAGAAGTTCAGTGCGTTCTCGACGAGTTCGGCCAGCAGATGGGCGATCTCGGAGACGACCACACCGCTGAGGAAACCGGCGTCGACCCGGCGCAGCGTGACCCGGCGGTACTCCTCCACCTCGGCGAGCGCCGCCCGGATGACATCGGTGACCGACAGCGGGGTGGCCGAGGTCCGCGGACTGGCCTCACCGGCGAGCACCAGCAGGCTCTCGGCGTTACGGCGCATCCGGGTGGCGAGGTGGTCCAGCTCGAAGAGGTTGGCCAGCGTCTCCGGATCGGCGTCCTCGTGCTCCAGCCGGTTGATGAAGCTGATCTGACGCCGCACCAGGTTCTGGTTCCGGCGGCCGAGGCTGACCAGCGACTCGGTGGCGTTGCGGCGCAGTACGGCCTGCTCGGTGGCCAGGTCGTAGGCCACCTTCTGCATCTGGTCGAAGGCGTCGGCCAGCTGCTGGACCTCGGTGCCCGCACCCCGTGGGACGGTCAGCGGGCCGAGCGGCGCGGGCGTGCCGGCCCCGGACTGCACCTGTGCGACGGCGTCGGGCAGCCGGCCGCCGGCGACCTCGCGGGCCTGGCGGGTCAGGGAGCCGAGCGGCCCGGAGACCGACCGGGCGGCGCCGACGGCCAGCGCGCCGAGGGCCAGCACCGAGCCGAGGGCCAGCAGCCCGAAGAGCACCAGCGTCCGGGTGGCCTCGTCCTGCAGGGCCGAGGCGCGGTCCTTGATGTCCTCGCCCAGGGCGATCTGGACGGTGCGCAGCCCGTTGATGGTGCCGGTCGCCGCGTCGTACCAGGCGGTCGGCGGCACCGCCGCGGGAGCCGGCAGCGCGCCACGCCCGTCGACGATCTCCTTCTCGTAGCCGAAGAGCCGCCGGGCGACCGGCGTCGCCAGCGCCTCCGCCACCTCCCGCCGCTGCTTCGCGGAGGCCCACGCGGGATAGGAGTCCAGGGCCGCCAGCCGCCCGGAGCGGGCGGTCATGAAGCGGGTGTAGTCCTCGCCGTGGAACCGCCGGGAGTGCAGCGAGCCGAGCACGACGGCCCGCTCCTGACCGAGGAACTCCTTTGCCGTGCCCAGGACTTGCAACGCCTGGTAGTCGGCGCGCAGCTCGCCGTCGCGGACCTCGACGAGACCGGCACCGAGGCCGTTCAGGGCGACATCGGCGTCGGTGAAGTAGGAGTAGGTGCGCTCGACCCGGCCGGTGCCACGGTCGGCGGCGGCGCGGATGCCCTGCAGGGCGTTGACGCGGACCAGGGCGGCGCGTACGGCGCCGGCGGCGCGGTCGCGCCGGCCGGCCAGCTCGCGGTCCACCGCGCCGCGCGCGGCGTCGGTGCGCGGGCGCTGGGCGAGCATCCGGTCGTGGAACTCCCGGACACCACCGACATAGCCGGTGGTCAGCCCGCGCTCCTTCTGGTGCTCGTGGAGGAAGCCCTGGAGGGCGTCGAAGAGCCGGGCGTCGGCCGCGGTGGTACCGGCGTTCTCGTAGTCGCCCACTTGTCGCGCCGCGGAGAAGCCGAGCAGGGCGAGGAGTATCGCGAGGGCGACGGCCAGGATGCGGACGAGTTTGGCGCGGATGGTGCGTGGCGCCACGACCGTGGCCGTCACCATGTGCCGGAGGCGCCGGTACCCGGCGCGTGTGGTCTGAGTTTCCACGTACAGAACTTTCGAGGGAAGTTGATGCGGTGGGCAGATCTCGATCTGCTGCCGTGTCAACGACCCTCGGATGGGCCAGTCACCCGATCATCGTCCTATTTCCCGGTGGTGCGCCGGCGCCCTTGGCATTTGCCCTGGTCCCGTGCACGAACCTACCCAGGGGTTCGCTCCCCCTTTCACCGGCCACTTTTCGGTATCGCCCCGGTAAAATACCGACCGTCACGTTCTTCGTACTGTCAGTTTCCTTATGGGGCGCGAATGCTGATGGCGCGCCACCCTCTTTGCACCAGATGTGTCACGAACCCCCCGTGCGGCGGCTATCCACTTGGCACACCCTCCGCCTCATGGACGACGATAGGGGCGGACACGCAGAGACCGCGGGTGAGAGGAGGCGTCAATGGGATCGGTGCGCAAGGCGAGTGCCTGGCTTGGCCTCGTCGACGACAGTGATGACGAGCGCTACTACGACGACGACTACGCCGAGGGACCCGATGCCGGTGACCCGGGTGACAACCCGTGGGTCACCGACCCCCGGGTCCGGGTGGCCGATGAGGCCGCCCAGGACCAGGGCACCCGCATCGCCACGGTCTCCCCGGAGAGCTTCCGGGACGCCCGCGGTATCGGCGAGCTGTTCCGGGACGGCGTCCCGGTGATCGTCAATCTGACGTCCATGGAGCCCGCCGACGCCAAGCGGGTGGTGGACTTCGCGGCCGGGCTGACCTTCGGTCTGCGCGGTTCGATCGAGCGGGTCGCGACCCGGGTGTTCCTGCTGACCCCCGCCGATTACATGGTCGTCAGCGGCGAGGCCCGCGGGCACCGCAACGGCGGTTTCTTCAACCAGAGTTGAGCGGTTCCGGGCCTGCGGGGGCAGGCCCGGGGACCCGCGGCGGCCGCCGCCGGCGTGTCCCGGCCCCCAGGGCCGGGCGGCGGCCGCCCGCCTCAGCGCACGGAGCCGCTCACCGGAAGGCGTCCAGGCCGGTGAGTGCCTTGCCCAGCACCAGCTGGTGCATCTCGACGGTCCCCTCGTAGGTGAGCACCGATTCCAGGTTGGTGGCGTGACGCATGACCGGGTACTCCAGCGAGATCCCGTTGGCGCCGAGGATCGTCCGCGACGTACGGCAGATCTCGATCGCCTCCCGTACGTTGTTCAGCTTGCCGAAGCTGACCTGCTCGGGGCGCAGCCGCCCGGCATCCATCCGCAGCCCCAGGTGATGGGCGAGCAGGATCCCCTTGTGCAGTTCGACGGCCATGTCGGCGAGCTTGGCCTGGGTGAGCTGGAAGCCGCCGATGGGCCTGCCGAACTGCTCGCGCGTCGTCGCGTAGTCCAGCGCCGCCTCGAAGCTGGCGCGGGCGGCGCCCATCGAGCCCCAGACGATGCCGTAGCGGGCATGGCTGAGACAGCCGAGCGGGCCGCGCAGTCCGCTGGCCCCGGGGAGCACGGCATCGGCCGGCAGCCGCACCTCGTCCATGACCAGTTCGCTGGTCACCGAGGCGCGCAGGGACCACTTGTGCTTGATCTCGGGGGCCGAGAACCCGGGGGCGTCGGTGGGGACCACGAAGCCGCGGATGCCGTCGTCGGTGCGGGCCCAGACCACCGCGACACCGGCCACCGAACCATTGGTGATCCACATCTTGCGGCCGCTGAGCACCCAGTCCGTCCCGTCGCGCTTGGCGTGGGTGCGCATCGCGCCGGGGTCGGAGCCGATGTCGGGTTCGGTCAGGCCGAAGCAGCCGAGGATCTCGCCGGCCGCCATCCGCGGCAGCCACTGCTGCTTCTGCTCCTCGGAGCCGAAGCGCCAGATCGCGTACATGGCCAGCGAGCCCTGGACGGAGACCAGCGAGCGGATACCGGAGTCGGCGGCCTCCAGTTCCAGACAGGCCAGGCCGTACTGGACCGCGGAGGCGCCGGCGCAGCCGTAGCCGGTCAGGGACATCCCGAGCGCGCCGATCGAGCCCAGCTCACGGGCGAGTTCGCGGATGCCGGGGAGTTCGCCGCGCTCGTACCAGTCGGCGATCGAGGGCAGGATCCGCTCGGCGGTCCACCGGCGGACGGTGTCACGGACGGCACGGTCCTCGTCGGTCAGCAGATCGTCGATGCCCAGCGGGTCGCCGGCGTCGAACGGCGGGACCGTCGAGGGCGCTGAGGGCGCTGAGGACTCTGCGGACGGCGTTGCGGACATGGCGGGGCCTCCGGCGGATGCGCGAAAAACTAGCAGTGGTAGTTATTTCACCCGACGGTACGGCCCGCCGTGCCGCCCGGCAAGGGGCACCGCCGTGCGCCACGCAGGCTCGGCAGCGGAGAACCGCGGTTCAGCGACCGGAGCGCACCGGGGCGGGCTCACCGCTGCCGCAGCCGGCACCGGCCGGCCGCTCGCCCGGGGCCGCCTCGCCCTCGGCCTCCGCCCGCTCCGTGGACTCCGCCGCCCGGCGCGGCAGCCGCAGCGCGATCCCCGCGCCGATCAGCAGCAGCACGGCACTTGCCACGAGGGTGATGTGCAGGCCGCGGACGAAGGAGTCCCGGGCGGCCGCCCGCAGCGCGGCCCGGGCCGTGCCGTCCAGGCCCGCGGCGACCTTGTAGGCCTCGCCGAGGGAGTGCGCGGCCGAGGCGGAGGCGCGCGCGGGAACGCCGTCGACCCGGGCCAGACCGGGGGCGTACGCGGCGTTCATCACGCTGCCGAGCAGGGCGACACCGATGCCGGCACCGAGCTGGTAGGAGGTCTCACCGAGCGCGGCGGCACCGCCCGACTGCTCGGCGGGCGCCTCGTTGAGCATCGATTCGTACGCCCCGAACAGCGTGGACTGGAAGCCGAAGCCGAGCAGCACGAAGCCCAGGGACAGCAGCCAGGGGCGGTCCTGGCTGCTCATCGCCGTCAGACAGAGCACCGCGACGGCGGTCAGCACGAAGCCGAGGGACACCATGGCGCGCGGGCCGAGGAGTTGCAGCATCTTCGAGCCGGTCAGGCCGGCCGCCATCGCGGCGAAGACCAGCGGCAGCATCCGCAACCCGGTCTCCAGCGGGCTCAGTCCGAGGACGAGCTGGAGGTACTGCACGGCGATCAGCTGCAGGCCCACCAGCGCGAGCATGGCCAGCACGATGCAGCCGACGGAGGTGCCGAACGCGGGCCGGGCGAACAGCCGCATGTCGATCAGCGGGTGGGTGCGCCGGTGCTGCCGGCGGACGAAGAGGATCAGCAACGCCACCCCGAGGACGATGGGCAGCAGTGTGGTCCAGCCCAGCAGCGGAGCGCCGCTGCCGATCCGCTTCACGCCGAGGACCACGCCCAGCACACCGAGCGCGGCGACGATCGCGCCGATCACGTCCCAGGGGCCGTTGCGCTCACCGCGCGACTCCGGGAGCAGCCACCGGCCGATCAGCAGCATCACCGCCATCATCGGGATGTTGATGAGGAAGACCGAGCCCCACCAGAAGTTCTCGACGAGGAAGCCGCCGAGGACCGGACCGACCGCGGCGCCGACCGCGGCCACCGCGCTCCACACCCCGATGGCGACCGCGCGCTCGCGCCGGTCGGGGAAGACCTGCCGCAGGATCGACAGCGTGGCCGGCATGATCATGGCGCCGCCGATGCCGAGCAGCGCGCGGGCCACCATCAGGATCTGCGGATTGGGGGCGAGCGCGGCGGCGGCCGAGGCCAGTCCGAAGAGGCCGTAGCCGAGCAGGAGGACGCGGCGGCGTCCGACGCGGTCACCGAGGGTGCCGAAGAGGATCAGCAGCGAGGCCGCGATCAGCGGATAGACGTCCACGATCCACAGCAGCTCCACGGGTCCCGGCCGCAGGTCCTCGGTGACCGAGGGCACGGCGACGTACAGGATCGTGGTGTCCAGCGCGACGAAGAGCAGGCTGACGCAGAGCACGATCAGCACGGTCCAGCGGTTCACACCGCCAGCTGAAAGCCGGGGAACACCAGCCGTCCGTCCACTGCCGGACGCGGTCGACCCGGACATGCAGCACCTCCAGTCATGCTCTCGCGGCCACGGATCAGGGCGCGAAAGCGCCCCGGGGGAACCGGTGGCACGGGCGAGTAGAGACGTCAGACTACGCGAGTCCGCAGGTACCCTGCGTGGCTCACCTCACGATGAGACGCGCATCGCAGCGCCCCGCGTTCCCCCACCCACCGTCGACCGACGTTCTTCGGCCACGGGATAATCGGCGGGATGAACGATCTTGCGACCGCCGGCGTTCCCGGCCCGACCCGGTGTGCCGGCTCCGCCGCGGCGACCGCACTGCGCCGGGCCGCGCCCGCGCTGGCGGCGTACGCGACGATCCGGCTGCTGGGCCTGCTCACGCTCGCGGTCCGGTCGGCGGCCGACGGCAACGACTGGCACACCCTGCTGACCGCCCGCTGGGATTCGCTCTGGTACACCCGGGTCGCCGAGCAGGGCTACGGCTACGAGGTGCCGATGCCCAACGGCGACATCCACTCCAACCTCGCGTTCTTCCCGCTGCTGCCGTGGCTGGAGCGCGCACTGTCGGCGCTGTTGCCGCTGTCGCCCGCCGACGCCGGGATGGCGGTGGCCTGGCTCGCGTCGGCGGTCGCGGCCTGGGCGCTGTACGCGACCGGTGAGCGGCTGTACGGGCCGCGGGCCGGGATCGCGCTGGCCGCGCTGTGGGCCGCGCTGCCGGTCGGGATCGTGCAGTCGATGGCGTACTCGGAGTCGCTGTTCACCGCGCTCGCGGCCTGGGGCGTGTACGCCGTGCTGACCGAACGCTGGGTGGTGGCGGGGGTCTTGGCGTCGCTGGCCGGGCTGACCCGCCCGGTGGGTGCGGCGGTGGTCACGGCGGTGCTGCTCACCGCGGCGGTGACGCTGTGGCGGGAGCGGAGCGGCGGCGTCCGGCTGCGCGCGGCGCTCCGTGCGCACCCGGGAATGCTGCCCGGTGTACTGCTGGCACCGCTCGGCTGGTGCGGCTACTACCTGTGGGTGGGCGCGCGGCAGGGCTCGTTCACCGGGTATCTGGACGTCCAGGGAGGCTGGGGCAACGGCTTCGACGGAGGCCTCGCGTTCGGCCGGTTCATCTGGCAGCAGCTGTCGGGGCCCACCGTCGCGGCCGGGCTCGGGCTGCTCGTCGGGGTCGGGCTGCTGATCTGGCTGTATGTGCACGGTCTACGGCAGGGCCAGCCGCTGCCGCTGGCGGTCTACTGCGGGACGGTGCTGCTGCTCGCGCTGACCGCCAAGGGCTACTTCGGGTCCAAGCCGCGGCTGATGATGCCCGCCTATCCGCTGCTGCTGCCGCCGGCCGTGGCGCTCGCCCGTCGGCGGCCGGTGTGGTCGTGGCTGGCCATCGGGGTGCTGGCGGCGGGCTCCGCGGTCTACGGGGCGTTCTGGCTGAACGGTTCGGGCCCACCGTGAGCGGATGGTTCCGCTCCGTGAACACCCCGGGGGGAAACGTGACGCGGCCTGGCGGCAAAGGCTGGATAAACGCCGTCCAGAGAAAAGCAGATAAGGCGCTCGGGGCGCCGACACGCGGATGACGGGAAGCGATGGAAAATCGCCAGGAATTCCCTTGCAAATCCCTTCGTCGAAGCCTGGTTTGAGACTCATTCCACATCACATCGTCATTACAAAGCGCACAGTTTGACCAGGCACCTACATCACACGCGGTAACGTCGATTGAGTGCGTACCGATGACAAGCTCGACCAGATGGAGGAGCGCCCGACCGATCGCGCCCGACCACCCCGCATGACCCGGACCCGGATGTGGCTGTTCTGGGGCACGCTGGCGGTGTATCTCGCGATCGTGGTCGGTGTGCTGGCCACTTCATGGCTGGTCACGTTCGACTGGCAAGTCATGTTCTTCAAGCCGTACAAGCAATGGCCTGAGATTCATGCCTTCCTCGACTACTTCGTTGTACTGGGGCAGCGCGGGCCGACCGCGCTGGCGGTGGCGGCCTGGCTGGGCTGGCGCTGCTGGCAGCAGCGCAACCTCCACCCGCTGCTGGTGCTCGGCGCCTCCCTGCTGCTGCTGAACATCACCGTGGGCGCCGCCAAGCTCGGCATGGGCCGGCTCGGCCCGCACTACGCGACCGTGGTCGGCGCCAACGAGATGAATCTGGGCGGCGACATATTCCCCTCGGGTCACACCGCGAACGCCGTGGTCACCTGGGGCGTGCTGGCCTACCTCGCCACCACCTCCCTGCGCCGCCGCACGCTGTCGGTGATCGCCGCGCTCGGCGCACTGGGCGTCGGGATGACCACCGTCTACCTCGGCACGCACTGGGTCAGCGATGTGCTGCTCGGCTGGGCCGCGGGCCTGCTGGTGCTGCTGGCGATGCCCTGGCTGGAGCCCGGCGTCACCTGGTTCGAGGACCGCCTCATGGGCATCCTGCTGCGGCTGTGGCTGCGGCTGCGCCCCGATTCGCTGCGCGGCCCGCTGCCGGTCGGCTCGCTGGCTCCCGGGGTGTCCCGGCAGCGCATCGCGCCCGACGGCGAGGTGCTCGTACGCGAGACGGTCCCCGCCGGCACGGGCGGCCATTCCGCCGGCCACTCCCCGGACGGCTGGCCGCACCACCCGACACGGCCGTACACCATCCGCTCGGAGCGTTCTCCGGTCACCCCGGCGGGCAGCCGGCGCCCGCCGCACGCCGACCGGATGCCCCGCACCACGCCGCTGAGCCCGACCTCCGGGCGCGGCCGCAACGGGAGCGGCTGACCGCCCACGGACCGGGGCCGGTACGCACACCTCCACCCCGCAACGAAGGCCCCGGCCGCTCCCGAGGAAGCGGCCGGGGCCTTCGTCGTCCGTGCGGCGCTCAGCCCTGCCAGCAGCGGTGCACCGTGCCGTCCTCGACCTCGAAGTTGAGCCGGCCGGAGAGGTACTCCATGGTGATGATCGCGCCCGGCGGCAGGGAGCGGACGGTGGTCCAGCCACGCGCTCTGGCCTGCTCCTCGGCGCTCTCCCGCGCGAGGCCGACGTACGCCTCGACGTCGTCCTGAGGGTTGTCCGGCAGGTTCGGTAGATCAGCCATGACGCCACCGTATGCGCCCGCGGCGGCCCGTGGAAGTCCGGCCTGCCACACGCCGATGACCGTCCGGTCCGTCCTTCGTCACACTTGTGTCACAGCATGCGTTGCTGCGTTCGCCGGACTCCGTCACCCGTACGCGCCGCGTGACCGCGCAACCGGGTGGAATTTTTTGGCGGCCGAAATTCCACCTTGATCGAATACAAAAGGGGCACAACCGCTCGGGACCGCGCGGCGCGCTGCCCGAAAACATTCCCCCGGCAGCGCCGGATTTCCGTTACTCGGCACCGTTTATCGGCCGCCCGGAAATTGACCAACGAGACACACTCCACACACATTTCCCGCACATCGCCCCGATTGCCGGGCCCGCGCACTTCCCTGCACCGCCCGTCCGCCCGGCCGACGGGCCACCGGGCGCGGCCGGTGGGGGCCACCGGGCGCGCCGGCCCCCACCGGACCGGGTCCGCCGGATCCCACCGGAACGGCTCGGAGCGCCCTCTCGCACTGCGCCGCGGCCGCGGGGATCATGTCCCGGGCCCCAGTACACCCTCGACGAACGAGGTGCAGCGGATGGTTACGGACACCGGCCGGGCGGACCTCCGGCCTCCTGGGGCGCGGTCGCGCGGGGCGGTGCTGGTCGACTGGCTGACGACCACCGACCACAAGAAGATCGGGCACCTCTACCTGATCACGTCGTTCGGGTTCTTCCTGGTGGGCGGGGTGCTGGCGCTGGTGATGCGGGCCGAACTGGCGCGGCCCGGGCTGCAGATCATCGGCCCCGAGCAGTTCAACCAGGCGGTGACCATGCACGGCACGATCATGCTGCTGCTGTTCGCCACCCCCGCCTTCGCCGGCTTCGCCAACGAGATCATGCCCCTGCAGATCGGCTCCCCGGATGTGGCCTTCCCCCGGCTGAACATGCTCTCGTACTGGTTCTTCCTCTTCGGCGGCCTGATCGTGCTGGGCAGCTTCCTCACCCCGGACGGCGGCCCGAGCTTCGGCTGGACCGCCTACGCGCCGCTGAACTCGCTGACCCGCTCCCCCGGCTCCGGCCCCGACATGTGGATCATGGGGCTGGCGCTGGCCGGCTTCGGCACCATCCTCGGCGCGGTCAACTTCATCACCACGGTGATCACGCTGCGGGCGCCCGGCATGACGATGTTCCGGATGCCGGTGTTCACCTGGAACGTCCTCTTCACCTCGATCCTGGTGCTGATGGCGTTCCCGGTGCTGGCGGCCGCGCTGCTGGTGCTGGAGGCGGACCGTCAGTTCGGCTCGGTGGTGTTCGAGGCACAGTGGGGCGGCGCGCTGCTGTGGCAGCACCTGTTCTGGTTCTTCGGCCATCCCGAGGTCTACATCATCGCGCTGCCGTTCTTCGGCATCATCACGGAGATCATCCCGGTCTTCTCCCGCAAGCCGATCTTCGGGTACGTCATGCTGATCGGCGCGACGATGGCCATCACGGCCCTGTCGGTGATGGTCTGGGCGCACCACATGTTCGTGACCGGCGCGGTGCTGCTGCCGTTCTTCTCCCTCATGTCGTTCCTGATCGCGGCGCCGACCGGGGTGAAGTTCTTCAACTGGATCGGCACCATGTGGCACGGCTCGGTGTCCTTCGAGACGCCGATGCTGTGGTCGATCGGGTTCCTGGTGAGCTTTCTGTTCGGCGGGCTGACCGGCGTCATCCTCGCCGCGCCGCCGCTGGACTTCCACGTCACCGACTCGTACTTCGTCGTCGGCCACTTCCACTACGTCGTCTTCGGGACGGTGGTCTTCGCGACGTACGCGGGCTTCTACTTCTGGTGGCCGAAATTCACCGGCAAAATGCTCGACGAACGCCTCGGGAAGATCCACTTCTGGACGCTGTTCGTCGGCTTCCACACGACCTTCCTCGTCCAGCACTGGCTGGGGGTGGAGGGCATGCCGCGGCGCTACGCCGACTATCTGGCCGCCGACGGCTTCACGGCCCTCAACACCCTCTCCACCATCGGCTCCTTCCTGCTCGGGCTGTCCACCCTGCCCTTCCTCTACAACGTCTGGAAGACCACGCGCTACGGCGCCAAGGTCACGGTGGACGACCCCTGGGGCTTCGGCCGCTCCCTGGAGTGGGCGACCTCCTCGCCGCCGCCGCGGCACAACTTCACGACGCTCCCGAGGATCCGCTCCGAGTCCCCCGCATTCGATCTGCACCACCCGGAGGTGGGGCAGCAGCCGGTGACACTGCCAGTGCCCGGGA
The DNA here is from genome assembly GCF_004122755.1 of Streptomyces sp. TM32. NCBI lineage: Bacteria > Bacillati > Actinomycetota > Actinomycetes > Kitasatosporales > Streptomycetaceae > Streptomyces > Streptomyces sp. TM32. The sequence goes on along the minus strand of NZ_SDIG01000051.1, from coordinate 10,557 downwards.
CAGCCGGTCCCTGATCTCCCGTATGCGGTCGAGCAGTTCCGGCGGCTCACGGACCTCGAAGTCGAAGCCCGTCATCACGAGGTGCACCACCAGCACGTCGAGGCTGTGCGCCCCGGTGTGCAGCAGGCAGCGCTGTGCGTCGACGGCTTCGAGCGTCCCGGCGGCCGGACCGATGCGTTCCGCGGCCTGCTCCCGCGAGGCGTGCACCAGCACGGTGGCCTGCTGCGCGTAGGCGCGGGTGGAGATGCCGTGGGAGACGTACGCGGCGAGGTCCTCGGCCGGCGGGGTGCGGGGCGTGAAGCGGGGCCCGTGCGGCGGAGTGGGGGTGATGCGGTCGGCGCGGTAGGTACGCCAGTCCGCGCGGTCCACGTCCCAGGCGACGAGGTACCAGCGGCGCTGGGCGCAGACCAGACGGTGCGGTTCCACGGTGCGGCGGGAGAGCGTGCCGTCATGGGTGGTGTAGTCGAAGCGCAGCCGGTGGCAGTCGCGGCAGGCGTGTGCGAGCTCGGTGAGGGTGTTCGGGTCCACCCGGGGGCCGCCCGCGCCGAGCATCGGCACGGTGAAGGCGTTCAGCGCACCGACCCGGCGTTGCAGCCGGTGCGGCAGTACCTGCTCCAGCTTCGCCAGCGCCCGGACGGAGGTCTCCTCGATGCCCTCGACGCCGCCGGCCGCGGCGGTGCGCAGCCCGACCGCGACGGCCACCGCCTCGTCGTCGTCCAGCAGCAGCGGCGGGAGTTCGGCGCCGGCGCCGAGGCGGTAGCCGCCGGCCGTCCCGGGGGCGGAGTGGACCGGGTAGCCGAGCTCGCGCAGCCGGTCGATGTCCCGGCGCACCGTGCGCGCGGTGACATCGAGCCGGCCGGCGAGCTCCGCGCCGGTCCACTCCCGGTGGGACTGCAGCAGGGAGAGCAGGCGGAGCAGACGTGCCGAGGTCTCCAACATGGCCCGAGTCTCGCAGCCTTTGCGGACAGCTGCGGTCCGCGGTGCGCCCCGGACCGCGCGGGCCGCTCCCCCTCAGCTCCCGGCCGGTCCCGCGACCCGTAGGGCCAGGTCGTTGTCGAGCGTGTAATACGGGCCGACCCTGAGGTGCCCCGCGGCCGTCCGCACCGGCATCACGGGGTAGGCGAAGACCTGCTTCTTGTCGGCGACATCGTCCAGGAGGCGGGCGATCCGCACCGGCCGGGCGCCCTCCGCCAGACGCAGCCACAGGTCCCACGGCTCGCTGCCGTCCTCCCAGTGCCCGGCCGGCTCCGCATAGGGCAGCGTGAAGCTGAACTCCGCTCCCTCGACGGTCAGCGGGACGGTGACCGTGACCGCGGGGGCCTCCGCGGACGCGGCGGTGCGCCGCAGCCAGGCCTCCGCGCGGGCGCCGGCCGCCGGCGCGGCGCCGTAGAGCCGGCCGGAGACCGTCATGCCGTCGGGCGTGACAAGGATGTCGCCGGCCTCGGCGTGCGGGCCGCGCAGCCAGCTGCGCAGCGCGAGGTTGCCGAACTTGGTCGCGTACGGGATGCGCACCCCGAGCCGGCCGATGCCCGCCAGCGGCCGACGGTCCACCAGGGACCGCAGATCGTTGATGCCCGGCAGCAGGCGCCGGGGGTCCTCGCCGTCGCCGAGGTCGGCGTAGGCGTTCCAGCGGCCCTCGGCGAGCGCGACGGTGCTGGGCAGCACGGCGCGCAGCCGGCCGGCGCCGTTCGGCCCGAGCGGCAGCCGTACCTCGTCGTCCGCGCCGTCGCCGCCGCGCAGCCGCAGCACCAGCGCCGCGCTCCAGGTGACGTGGGTGTCCTGGGGGACGTTCAGATCGAAGGTGAGACCGCCTGCGGAGTCCGCGATGCAGTCGGCCCGCAGCTCCGCCGGCGCCGTGGTGGCGCCCCGCTCCCGCGGCGGTTCGGTGCCGTCGGGCCCCGGTCTGGCCGGCACCTCAGGTTCCTGATCGATGGCGGAGGACTCCTTCATATTCGGTCCGGTCGCGGTCAGCTGGCTCGACGCCGTCATACCGTCCGCACCCCTCTCAGCGCGGCGCGGGCCGCATCCTTGGTGGCGTATGCGCCGCCGAGCAGGGCTCCCCGGGCGCGATGCAGGCCGCAGTGCAGCCGGCTTCCCCGGCGGCGGGCGAGCAGCTCCCCGAAGAGTGCCTCGTAGCGCCCGGCGACCATGGCCGGGTCGAAGCGGGCGGACGAGGCCAGCGCGGCGCCGCCCATCCGGATGCGGGCGTCGTCGTCGTTGATGAGCGTGAGCAGTGAGCCGGCCAGCGCCTCCGGATTGCCGACCGGCACGAGCTTGCCGTCCACCCCGTCGGCGATGATCTCGCCGGGGCCGTGCGGGCAGTTCGTGGCGACGACCGGGAGCCCGCAGCGCATGGCCTCGACGATCGTCATCCCGAAGGACTCCAGGCTGGAGGACACGGCCGCGATCGAGCCCTTGGCCCACTCGGGCTCCAGGGGGTTGGCCGGGCCCATCAGGAAGACGTGGTTGTACAGGCCGAGTTCGTCGATCAGCGCGCGCAGCGCGGCCTTCTCCGTGCCGCCGCCGTATATCCGCAGCCGCCAGTCCGGACGCGCGGCGACGACCTGGGCGAAGGCGCGGATGAGGACGTCATAGCGCTTGACGCGGGTGAGCCGGCCGGCCGCGACGACCCACTTGCCGCTGCCGTCGGCGGCCGCAACGGCGGGCGCCGGCACGCTGTTGGGCACCGACTCGATGCGCACACCGGGCAGCCGCAGCGTCCGGCGGTAGGAACGGGCGTCGGCCTCGGTGACGGTGGTGACCGCGTCGAGGCGCGGATAGGCGCTGCGCAGCGCCAGCTTGAGCGCCGGCTTATGGGTGTCGAGGGTGAGGTGCTCCTGGCCCATGCGGACCGGGCCGCGGCGCGCCTGCTTGGCGATGTGCACATTGAGTCCGGGCCGGGTGCCGACCAGGACATCGGCCTCGGTGCGGCGCAGATGCTGGGCGATCCGGCGGTCGGTGAGCTCGCTGTACTGGCTGTAGCGGACCTCGGCGGCGGGGAAGACCCTGGCGGGGCGCGCGTGCGCGGGATCCGCGCCCTCGTAGCCGGGGCCGCTCTCCCTGATGTCCACGAGATGCCGCAGCGCGACCCGGGAACCGAGGTCGAAGACCGGCGCGTCGCGGTGGCGCAGGACGGACACGATCTCGACGTCGTGCTGCTCGGCGAGCGTGCGGGCCAAGTTGAACGTGGTGCGGATCGTCCCCCCTATCCCGTACGCATTGTGAATCAGGAATGAGATGTGCATCCGTCCCCGTATCCCCTGGTCTTCCGGTCCTTGCTGGTCCCCTCGGGTCACGTCGCACTCCCCTCCTGATGGCGCGACGTATCCCCCTGCTGAACGGAAGGACGACGAAAGGAGGTTCCGGGTTGGGCGGACACGCCAAGTTGTTCCGAAAGAGTTAGGACATCGGTAGCGGCTGCATGGAACCCCGTCCCCCTGAATGCGCTCGGCCCCCTTAGGGGAGACACCGCACGGTGCCCGCCCTCTGCTCCCGCGGATCCCTGACGGATCCCCGACGAGTCCCCGACGAGTCCCCGACGGGTCCCTAGGGAAGCCGCAGCCTGGTGCCGACCGTCAGCCGGTGCGGGTTGTCCCCCAGGACCGTCCGGTTGGCCTCGTGGAGCGCCTGCCAGCCGCCCTTCACCCGGTATTTGCGGGCGATCTTGCCGAGTGTCTCCCCGGGACGTACGACATGGGTCCGGCTGCCCTCCTCGATCAGCCCGTAGCGTCGGGCGCACTCCGGCCAGGCACCCCAGCCCTGCACGGCCTGCACCCTCTTGGCGATCTCGATCTGCTCGTCACGGGTGGCGAGATCCGCCCGCGGGGCGAACTCCAGGCCGCCGAACGCCTCCCAGGTGGGCTGCCAGAACTGCAGTCCGCCGTAGAAGTCGTTGCCGGTATTGATGTGCCAGTCGCCGCTGCTCTCGCACTCCGCGAGGCAGCCCCACGGCCACTGGTCCTCGGCGCAGGCGTACGCGCCCTTGCCGCCGCTGCCGCCCGGGCCGTTGCCGCCCGTGCCGTTGCCGTCCGGCCCGTCGGCGGCGGCACCACCGGGCAGACACAGGACCAGGGCGGCGGCCGCCGAGGTGAGCAGTCCGACGGATCCCGCGAAGCGCCGTGGCGACGAAGAGTTGTCCGACATAGCCGGTGACGGTAAGCAGCCGTCCGCCGTTGGCCAGCGCGGCACGCCCTCACCGGCCCGTTCCCACCCGGTCCGGTGTACGCGACGCCGCCGACTGCGCCAGGTTCTGCGCAAGAGCTGGCGCTATGTGACCGCTTGCGGGGCGGCTTTCCGCTGAATTCCCCTGTGCGGCGATTGGTTCGATTCTGTTCCCGCCCTCGCGTGACCCCTGCCGCAGGTCACCCGTTGTCCTTGTACGAGCCGGGAGACCACCCGGCAGACGCACAGAGATCGAGGAGCCACCCGTGCCGCGCATGCTCGACGTCAGTGACGACGTTCGCGCCGAGATCGGCGACGAAGAAGCCGACCGCCTGCTGGCCGGTGGCGACGCCCCCGGCAGCTATGACTGCACCTCCTGCCGGACCCCAGGAGACAGCGACCAGGAGCGCACCAGCACCGTCCTGTTCGTGGGCGAGGAGACCGCGGTACTCGCGTTCGCCCATGCCACGTGCATCCCCTCCCAGGTCGTCCCGGTGTCGGAGGAGCAGCTCCAGGGAGCCGTGCGCTCCATCACCGGAGAGGACGCCGCCGCCCGTACGCCCGGACCGGGGCCCGCGCCGGCCGCCCCGGTCCCGACCACCCCGCGCCAGGCCACCCTCGGGATCACCTGCGGCCTGGTGCTGATCGAGGACGATCTGCGCCCGGCCCTGGTGGTCGAGCCGGACGGCCCGATCGCCCGTCCCGGCTCGACCGGTCCGGACGACGACTTCCTCCCGCTGCTCCTGGAGCAGGGCTTCCACCCGGTGACGGACGTCAGCCAGCTCCCCGGCCCGAACCCGGGCTGGTCCGCACTGCTGGCCATGGGCAAGCTGCACGCCGTCCTCCAGCCGGGCAGCGCCGGCAACCAGGCCGCCTGGTGGCAGGCCCACCAGCCGCTGGCCGTCTCCGACGGCTGGCGCGCCGCGGCCAACAAGTCGCAGTCGGTGGTGATGTACGCCGCGCCGTCCGGCACCATCGGCCACCAGCCGCGCGAGGACCTGATGCGGCAGGCGCTGGAGAACGCCGCGTCGAAGGGCGCCCTGGTCGCCGCGGAGATGCCGCTGGCCGGCACCTGACCGTCCTGGGGCGTGTCCGCGACGTCCCGCCTGGCTCTACGGGCGGACGACGGGACCTTGCGGACACGCCCTCGGCACCCGATCGCGGGGGCAGGACCGCCATTCCGGACGGTCTTGCCCTCGCGATCAGCCATTTCCGCGCGAAAGCCGCATCCCGTGGCCATCAGGGTCGTTGGCACATACGTGCACGCATACGACCCCTCCTCCCACGCCTACACCCACCCGATCCCCGGCATGCGCCCGTCGTACGAACACGGGACGACGCACACCGCGGAGCACGGCTCGGCCACCCCGATCTATGACGCGCTGTACGCCGAGTACCGCCGCTCCTTCCGGGCGCTGCCCGGGGACCGGACGGACGAGCCGGAGACCCCGGAGGTGCTGCGCGGCGCCGGGGACTGGAGCCGTACGGCGCCCACGGGCCACTGGGAGGTCGTGAGCCGGCCGCCGTACCACCCGCGGGGCCATGCCCCCGCGCTGCCGCCGGCGCGGCGGGACCACCGGCCGCACGGGCACTGATCCGTCTGCGCGGCCCGGAGGGGACAGCCGCTACTTCTTCTTGCTGCGCTTCTCGCGCACCCGCACGGAGATGTGGACCGGCGTCCCGTCGAAGCCGAACTCCTCGCGCAGCCGGCGCTCGATGAAGCGGCGGTAGCCGGCCTCCAGGAAGCCGGAGGCGAAGAGGACGAAGCGCGGCGGCTTGGTGCCCGCCTGGGTGCCGAAGAGGATGCGGGGCTGCTTGCCGCCGCGGATCGGGTGCGGGTGCGAGGCGACGATCTCACCGAGGAAGGCGTTCAGCCGCCCGGTGGGGATCCGGGTCTCCCAGCCGGCCAGCGCGGTCTCGATCGCCGGGACCAGCTTCTCCATGTGGCGGCCGGTGCGCGCGGAGACGTTCACCCGCATCGCCCACGGGATCTGCACCAGGTCCCGCTCGATCTCCCGCTCCAGGTAGAAGCGGCGCTCCTCGTCGAGGGTGTCCCACTTGTTGTAGGCGATGACCAGCGCGCGGCCGGCCTCGACGGCCATCGTGATGATGCGCTGGTCCTGGACGCTGATGGATTCGGACGCGTCGATCAGGACGACGGCGACCTCGGCCTTCTCGACGGCCGCCGCGGTGCGCAGCGAGGCGTAGTAGTCGGCGCCTTCCTGGAGGTGCACCCGGCGGCGGATACCGGCGGTGTCCACGAACTTCCAGGTCTTGCCGCCGAGTTCGATCATCTCGTCGACCGGGTCACGGGTGGTGCCGGCCTGCTCGTTGACGACCACCCGCTCCTCGCCGGCGACCTTGTTCAGCAGCGACGACTTGCCGACGTTCGGCCGGCCGATCAGCGCGATCCGGCGGGGGCCGCCGAGGGCGGTGCCGAAGGTCTGCGCGGGCGCCTCGGGCAGGGCGTCCAGAGCGGCGTCGAGCATGTCGCCGGTGCCGCGGCCGTGGAGGGCGGAGACCGGGTGCGGCTCGCCGAGGCCGAGCGACCACAGCATGGCGGCGTCGGCCTCGCCCGACGGACCGTCAACCTTGTTGGCGACCAGGACCACGGGCTTGCCGGCCCGGCGCAGCAGCTTGACGACGGCCTCGTCGGTGTCGGTCGCGCCGACCTTGGCGTCGACGACGAAGACCACCGCGTCCGCGGCCTCGATGGCGAACTCGGCCTGCATCGCCACGGACGCGTCGATGCCGAGGACGTCCTGCTCCCAGCCGCCGGTGTCGACGACCTTGAACCGGCGGCCGTTCCAGTCGGCCTCGTAGGTGACGCGGTCGCGGGTGACGCCCGGCTTGTCCTCGACGACCGCCTCACGGCGGCCGATGATGCGGTTCACCAGCGTCGACTTGCCGACATTGGGGCGGCCGATGACGGCGAGGACGGGCAGCGGACCGTGGCCGGCCGCGGCGATGTCGCCCTCGACCTCCTCCAGGTCGAAGCCCTCCTCCGCGGCGAGCTCCATGAACTCCGCGTACTCGGCGTCGCCAAGCGCACCGTGCTCGTCGCCGGTAGGGATCTGGTCGTTCATGAAGTCCGTTCCTCGTTCATCATCGTGGTCGGTGGGCCGCTCGTGCGCGGCCCACTACTCAAGTGTGGTTCAGCGCCCGGTCAGGCGCCGGGCCCGGTTCAGGTGGGCGGTCAGCCGCTCCTGGATCCGTACGGTCGCCTCGTCGAGCGCCTTACGGGTGCGCCGGCCGCTCCCGTCGCCCGCCTCGAAGGCGTCGCCGAAGACGACGTCGACGCGGGCACGCAGCGGCGGGACGGCGGAGGTCAGCCGGCTGTGCCGGTCCGTGCTGCCGAGCACCGCCACCGGCACGACCGGGGCGCCGGAGCGCACCGCGAAGTACGCCAGGCCGGCCCGCAGGGAGGCGAAGTCGCCCTCGCCGCGGGTGCCTTCCGGGAAGATCCCCAGCACCCCGCCGTCCTCCAGTACGCCGAGCGCGTCGGTGATCGCCTTGCGGTCGGCGGTGCTGCGGTCCACCTTCAGCTGCCCGATGGCCCGCAGGAACGGGTCCAGCGGGCCGACGAAGGCTTCCTTCTTGATCAGGAAGTGCACCGGCCGCGGCGCGGTGCCCATCAGCATCGGGCCGTCGATGCCGTGCGAGTGGTTGACGGCGAGGATCGCCGGTCCGGTGGACGGCACCCGCCAGGCGCCCAGCACCCGCGGCCGCCACAGCCCGTACATCAGGCCGATGCCGATCCGCCGGCCGACCGCGGCGCCGGCCGCGCTCGGCGCCCTGCCGCTGTCGGTCACCGGGCGACCCGCCCCGCCTTCTCGGCGCCGGCGCCCTCGATGAGGGTGACCACGCACTCGATGACCTGCTCCAGGGTCAGCTCGGTGGTGTCCACCTCGACCGCGTCCTCCGCCTTGGCCAGCGGGGAGGTCTTCCGGCCGGAGTCGGCGGCGTCCCGCTTGATCAGCGCCTCGCGGGTGGCGGCCAGGTCGGTGGCCTGCTGGGGGTCCTTGCCCTTGAGCTCACCGCTGCGACGGGCCGCCCGCGCCTCGGGAGAGGCGGTCAGGAAGACCTTGAGGTCGGCGTCGGGCAGGACCGTGATGCCGATGTCCCGGCCCTCGACGACGATGCCGTTCGGCGCCTCGGCGGCGATGGAGCGCTGCAGGTCGGTGATCAGGGCCCGCACCTCGGGGACCGCACTGACGGCGCTGACCGCGGCGGTGACCTCCTGGGTGCGGATCGGGCCCGCGGCGTCCAGGCCGTCGACCGTGATGGTCGGGGCGGCCGGGTCGGTGCCGGAGACGATCACGGGCTTGGCGGCGGCGTCGGCCACCGCGGTCGCGTCATTGACGTCGATACCGTTGTTCAGCATCCACCAGGTGATCGCGCGGTACTGGGCGCCGGTGTCGAGGTAGCCGAGGCCGAGCTTGCCGGCGACGGCCTTGGACGTGCTGGACTTGCCCGTGCCTGCGGGGCCGTCGATGGCGACAATCACTGCTGCCGGGGCGGTCCGAGCGGCGGTTTCCACGGTGACGAACACCTTTCTTGTACACGGGGCGGGGGTCCAAGGGCCATAAGGGCCTCGGACAAGGTTACTGGCTCACCCGCACCGCCCCGTCCACGGTGTCACTGCCGGATGGACCAGCCCCGCTCCCGCAGCTCCGCGGTCAGCCCCGGCACGGCCTGCGGCTCGACCATGAGCTGGATGAAGCCCGCCTGCTGGCCGGTGGCGTGCTCGATGCGGACGTCCTCGATGTTGACCCCGGCCCGGCCGGCGTCGGCGAAGATCCGGGCCAGCTCACCGGGCTGGTCACCGATGTAGACGGCGACGATCTCGTAGGTGGCCGGGGCGGCGCCGTGCTTGCCGGGCACCCGGTCCCGGCCGGCGTTGCCACGGCGGAGCACGTCCTCGATGCCGAGGGCGCCGCCGCCGCGCTTCTCCTCGTCGGCGGACTCCAGGGCGCGCAGCGACCGCACGGTCTCGTCGAGGTCGGCGGCGATCTCGGACAGCACGTCGGCGACCGGGCCCGGGTTGGCGGACAGGATGTCGATCCACATCTCCGGGTCGGAGGCCGCGATCCGTGTCACATCCCGGATGCCCTGGCCGCACAGGCGCACGGCGGTCTCGTCGGCGCTCTTGAGCCGGGCGGCGACGAGGCTGGAGAGCAGCTGCGGGGTGTGCGAGACGAGGGCGACAGCGCGGTCGTGCGCGTCCGCCTCCATCACGACCGGGACGGCCCGGCACAGCGCGACCAGCTCCAGGGCGAGGTTGAGCACCTCGGTGTTGCCGTCGCGGGTGGGGGTGAGCACCCAGGGGCGGCCTTCGAAGAGGTCGGCGGTGGCGGCCAGCGGGCCGGAGCGCTCCTTGCCGGCCATCGGATGGGTGCCGAGGTAACCGGACAGATCGCAGCCCATCGCCTCCAGCTCACGGCGCGGGCCACCCTTGACGCTGGCGACGTCGAGGTACGCGCGGGCCACGCCGCGGCGCATCGCGTCCGCCAGTGCCGTGGCGACATGGGCCGGCGGGACGGCCACGATGGCCAGATCAACCGGCTCGGCGGGGGGCTCGGCGGTGCCCGCGCCGAGTGCGGCGGCGGTGAGAGCCTGGGCTTGGTCGTGGTCCTCCAGGAACACCTGCACGCCCCGTGCGTGCAGCGCGAGCGCGGCCGAGGTGCCGATCAGGCCCGTTCCGATGACGAGTGCGGTCCTCACTGCGCGATGTCCTTCCGCAACGCCCCGGCCGCGCCGAGGTAGACATGGGCGATCCCGGCCTTGGACAGCCCGGTCTCGACGTGGGCGAGCACCCGCACCACGCGCTCCATGGCGCCGGCGATGTCCAGCTCCTGGGCGCAGATCAGCGGGACGTCCGTGATGCCCAGGGCGCGGGCGGCGGCGGCCGGGAAGTCGCTGTGCAGATCGGGGGTGGCGGTGAACCACACGCTGATGAGGTCGTCCGCGACCAGGTCGTTGCGCTCCAGGATGGCGGTGAGCAGCTCGCCGACCTGCTCCTGCATGTGCCCCGCGTCGTCCCGCTCCAGCTGGACGGCCCCGCGGACCGCTCGTACCGCCACGTCACTGCTCCCCTGCGTCCGGCCGCACGCACCTGCGCGCGTCCAGATCAGCGTAACCAGCCGCACCGACATTCCGTATCCGGCGGCCGGCAGCGCGGCACGCTTGGCTGGCTTCCCACGTTTTTGGCTTTCCCGCCGTGCGAGTCTCTCGCCGTTTGTCGCCCGCTTCGCGGTGCGCCCGCCGTTGCGCTTTGCGGCGCGTCGTACGTTGTCGGCTTTCCCGCCGTGGTGGTTTGTCGCCGTGGCGCCTGCGGCGGGCGGTGCCGCTGCGCGGGGCTGTGGGGTGCGGTGACGGGCCTCCGCGGGTGGGTGT